>JBDSXV010000155.1:0-6066 GCA_039926025.1 Dokdonella sp. | reverse complement strand
GAGAGGCATGAGGAGCAGCACGCGCGAAGCCGCACGTGGGGGCGCCCCTCTGTCCTTTTGCCTGAGAGTTTGGAAGCGCGCGTGTGCGTGCCTCTTGCCCCTTCGGCGCCGGTTCGTGCCGATGAATTGGCAAGCCGGTCTCTCCAGAGTGTCCGAGCGCGGTGGTACAGGGCCTGAGCGATTACGGGCGTTTGCGCCTTCGGCAGCGATCGGAACCGGGGTTCCGGAGCGCTTCTCCCACCGCGTACTGTGGACCGGCGAATTATAGCGGTTCGGGTGCCGAAGCGCGCCAGCTCATGCGACGGCGACCACATCTGTTCTCAAGACGTCCTGTATCATTTGAATTCAAGCGCTTGCAGGCACTGACCATGCACGATTTTGCGGGGGTTCTGCCCGAGCCGGCATCTGCCGACGTCGCCGACATACGGCGGCTCGACGGCCCGATGTATACCGAATTGACGCGGCTTGCGCGCGGGCACCTGGGTCGCAGCGGGACCTTGTCGCTGGATGCGCCCTCGCTCGTGCACGAAGCATATTTGCGTTTTTCCCGACAGGGCGCGATAGCGTCCGCCCAGCGTCAGGCATTTCTCGCGTACGCGTCGCGCGTGATGCGCACCGTCATCGTCGACTACGTGCGCGAGCGACGCGCGCAAAAGCGCGGTGGCGGCGAACGGATGCTGACCCTGACGACGGGTGTTGCGGGTGCGAGCCTCGGCGAAGACGACATCGAGCATCTGGACGGTGCCATGAAAGCGCTCCAGGACATCGATGCACGCGCGCATGTCGTGGTCGAGATGCGTTACTTCGGCGGCATGACCGAAGAGGAGATCGCCGCGCTGCTCGACGTTTCCGTGCCGACGATCAAGCGCGACTGGCGCAAGGCGCGCGCATTCCTTTTCGACGCGATCGGGAAGGCGCCGTCGTGAACGATCCTGCCGCGCAGGCGGAACCGGCTCGCGACGCGTATGCGCTGTTCGAACAGTGGATCGAACTGGAAGAGCGGGCGCAAGCGCAACTGCTCGAACGCACCCGCAGCGGTCGTCCGGACGTGCATCGTCGGCTGCTTGCCCTGATCCATGCCGATGACCGTGCGGGCCGATCGGACTTTCTCTCCGGTGCTGCGATCGAGGATGCCGCCGGCGCGTTGCCCGCGTCGAACGCGGTTGTCGATGAAAGCCCGGGCCAGCGCATCGGCAACTGGGAACTGGAACGCTCGCTCGGCGCCGGTGGCATGGGTCAGGTCTGGCTGGCGCGTCGTTGCGACGGGCTGCATGAGGGGCGAGCCGCAATCAAGATGCTGCGCGTCGTCGTATCCGATTCGCATGCCAACGAGCGTTTCGCGCTGGAAGGTCGCATCCTCGCGCGGCTATCGCATCCGCATATCGCGATGTTGCTCGACGCGGGATTTGCGCTCGATGGTCAGCGCTATCTGGTGCTCGAATACGTTGACGGTGAGCGAATCGACGCGTGGTGCGACGAACGTCGGCTCGACCTGCGCGCGCGTCTGCAGTTGTTCCTGCAGGTGTGCGCGGCGGTCGCCTATGCGCACTCGAACCTGATCGTGCATCGTGATCTCAAGCCCTCCAACATCCTGGTTTTGCCGGACGGCACTGCCAAGCTGCTCGATTTCGGTATCGCCAAGTTGCTCGAATCCGAAGCAGACGCATCCGCGCAGCTGACCGGCGCAGCGGGCTCGGCGATGACGCCGGGCCACGCCGCGCCGGAACAGATTACCGGCGGCCTCATCACGACGGCCACGGATGTGTACGCGCTCGGCGTGATCCTGTGCGGACTGCTGGCAGGCCACGGTCCGCATGGCGACGGCTTGCGACCTTTGCAGCTGGCACGTGCCGTGGTGGAAACGGAGCCGCGGCGAATGACGGACCTCGCGGGAAGTGCGGCGGTCGAAACGCCCATTGCGGCTGCTCGCGGTGCCACGCCTGATCGTCTGCGTCGGAGCCTGCGCGGCGATCTCGACCTCATCGTGGCGAAAGCGCTCAAGAGCAATCCGCGCGAGCGCTATGCCAGCGTGCAGGAATTCGCCGATGACATACGCCGTCATCTCGAGCACGAGCCATTGTCCGCACGCGCAGACAGCGCGATCTACCGGCTGCACAAATTCGTGCGTCGGCATCGCGGCGGCGTCGCAGCGAGTTTTGCGTTGCTGCTGGTCGTCATGAGCTTTGCGTCCATTATTGGCTGGCAGGCGCGACAGACCGCGCGCGAAGCCAAAACCACGGCTGCAGTGAAGGATTTCCTGTTCGGCGTGTTCACTGCGGTGGATCCGAACGAGGCGAAGGGCAGGGACGTAAGCGCGCGCGAACTGCTCGATCGTGGTGCACGCAAGATCGATGCCGACGGGGCCGGCGATCCGGCATTGGCGGGCGAATTGCGTACCGTGCTCGGTCGCATCTACTACCAACTGGGCCTCTTTGCCGAGGCGAAGGCGCTGCAGGTGCGCGCAGTCGATGCGCTGAGGGCGAACGACGCGTCACCCCTGCGTCTCGCCCAGGCCGAGATCGACTATTCCAATACGCTGCGCGAGCTGGGCGATTTGAGGGCGGCAACAGTGCAGGCCGCGGCGGCGTCCGCGCGGTTGCAGGCATTGCCGCACGCGGACGTGCGCGAATCGCTGCGAGCGCTCGATGCGCAAGCGAAGATCGCCATTTCCATGCGCGATTTCGCGCTGGCAAAACGCCACGCCGATGCAGCGATGGCGTTGGCTGCGCGTTCGGACATTGACGATCTCATGCGCGCCGATATCGCGCAGACGGCGGGTAGCGCAGAGTGGGGACTGAAATCACTGGACAACGCGGAGAGCGACTATCGCGAAGCGCTGCGTCTGTCAGTGCGCAGCCAGGGCGCCGATGGACCGCGAGCCTCCATGCTTCACGCCAGTCTTGGCATGGTCTTGCGCACCCGCTCGCATTTCGCTGAAGCGCTGACTGAAACCGAGCAGGGCCTGGAGATCGCGAAGAAAGTGTTCGGTCCGGACAATTCGCGGACGTTGGGGGTGCTTGGAAATCTGGGCCTCACGCACTACCACCTCGGCCACTATCGGCAGGCGCGACAGATCCTGGAAAGCGTCGTCGCATCGCAGCGCGCGCACATGGCACCCGAAAGTCCTGCGGTGGCCGGGACGCTGCTCAATCTCGGCGCGACCCTGATCGAGATTCCGGATCTGCCTGCAGCGGAAGCCGCGTTCACCGAATCGCGGCATATCTGGGAGACGAATTACGGCCCGGACTTTGAAGGCGCAAAAGTCGCAGTTGCCGGTCTCGGAAACGTGCATTTGCTGATGGGGCAACTCGATCGCGCGGAAAGCGAAATGACGGAGGTGCGCAAGGAGGATGAGAAGCAAGGCATCAAAGGCGATTTCTCCAACTCGTTTTTTCTTGGCGAGGTACGACGTCTGCGCAAGGACTTCGCCGCGGCCGTGATTCTGGATCGCAAGGCGCTTGCCATCGCCCGGGAAGCCACCGGCGAAAACAGCGAACCTGTGGCAGTGGCCCACGAATATCTCGGTCGAGTATTGCGCGACAGTGGGGACACTGCCGGCGCTGAAGCCGAGCTGCGCGCATCGCTTGCGTCTTACGCCGGCTTCATTGCGAAAGCAGCACATCCGATTGCCGCGACCGTGCGCATGGAGCTCGGTCAGTTGCTGGTGGCACGGCCGGATACGCGGGAGGAAGGTGTGAGCCTGCTGGCCCAGGCGGTCACCCTGCGCGAGCAATTCCTTGGCGGTGACGATCCTCTCACCGCACAGGCGCGCCTGGCGCTGCGCCAGGCGCGACAAACGAACTGATCAAAGTCGCCACTCGGCGATTGGGGTGACGTGGATCGGGACATCGTTACCTGGCGTGATCCCCTTTCGTATTCATTTACGTCTCTACGGCCAGCCCCTGATTTTCAGGCTGGAGACGTCCCATGCGCTTTCCCATTGCTCGCCACTTCCTGCACGTTGCCTTGTTGTTGCTGACGATCGGATCGCCCCTGGTCCAAGCCGTCGATACTTGCGTCGGCACGGCGGACGCGCTCAACGCGGCGCTGATCACCTCGCCTTTCACCGGGGGTGCCCACATCCTCCTGCAGCAAGGCACATACCATGTCGGCGGCAGCTATTTCATGGGCGACCACATCGAGCTTGGCCCCGTGAACATCGAAGGCGGCTACAACGCCGACTGCAGCGCACGCACCCGCAATCCCGACAACACGATCATCGATGGCGATGCTGTCTTCGCGTACCAGACCATGGTCGTGCACGGCGATGTCTCCATTGACGCGGTGCGATTCCAGCACTTCAGTACATTCGCTGGCGATTCGCTGACCATCCAGCACCAGGACACGGACGGCCAGAATACGACGATCAGCGCGTGCGAATTTCTTTCGATGGGGTTCGAGGAATTCCGCATCGGGGCCGGCTCCGCGACCACGCGCGTCGTCGACACGCTGGTCGCGAACGCGCCGGGCGAGGGCCTCTATCTCGAATATCAGGACTTCGGCAGCTCACCATTCGAACCGCTCGACAGCGTCGTCACGGTATTGACCAACAACACGGTCGTGGGCAGTGGCGACTATGGCGTGCTGGTCGAGAGCGCCGGTACGACGACGATCGCCAACACAATCGCGTGGAACAACGTTCATCGCGACATCTACCTGGATCGCGGCGACAGCGGCGGTACCGCGATGCCGGCGATCTTCCTCTCGGATACGTATGCGACGCTTTACGGCAGCGAAGCCGTGGGTTCGACCGGAACACAGCACGCCGATCCGCAGTTCGTCGCCAGCAATGATTTCCACCTGCAAAACACTTCGCCCGCGATCAATAGCGGCTCGCTGCTGGTGCCGGGCGGCTTGCCTTACACGGACATTCAAGGCAATTCACGTGTCGTGGGATCGGCGCCGGATCGAGGAGCCTATGAATCGAGCCTGGACGATACGTTGCCGTTCATCCTGACCGTGACGAACACCGCTGATTCTGGAGTCGGCTCACTACGTCAGGCCATTCTCGATGCGAACGCAAATCCCGACGTCAACATCATCACCTTCGACATTGGTGGCGCTTGCCCGCAAACGATCGCCGTTGGCAGCAGTCTTCCCAGCGTAAGCGCAGGCGTATTGATCAATGGATTCACCCAGCCCGGATCGACGGCAAATACATCGACCTTCGCCGACAACGCGCATCGTTGCATCATCATTGACGGCGGCGGTGTCGTGACAACCGGATTGTTCTACATAGGCCCGGCGAGCAGTCAATTCTGGTTGCAAGGGGTGGCGATGGAAGGATTCACCGGTGCGGCAGTTTCCATCATCGGCGGAACCGGTCCGCTGATTTTCGGCAGCCAGTTCGGTGGCGTGGCTTCAGGCGTTGCGCTCAGTTCGAACGGGATCAATGTCCAGCTTGGGGGACTCGTTACCGGGGCAAGCATCGGCGGCAGCGATCCGAGTCTGCGCAATGTGATCGGTGGTGCAACCAGCTATGGAATTCAGATTCCTTCGAACCAGTTCGCCAACGCCACTGGCAATACCATTTCCAACAATCTCATCGGTATCGCACCGAACGGACTCGGCGAGAATGCAAACGGCATTGGTATCTACATTGCGACTGCGGGCAATACGGTCCAGCAGAACGTCATTTCCGGCAACACCACCGATGGGATCCGCCTGGCGGGTAGCGGTGCCACCGGCAACTTGATCACCAATAACCGGATTGGCCTGAAGTCGGGTTTCATCCTGTGCGGGATTCCGCCGTTTCCTGCCTGTGGCCCCGGCGATCTGGGCCTCCCCAACGGTCGCCACGGCGTGCGCATGGAAAGTGGCGCCAATCACGACCGCGTGCTGAGCAACACGATCGCCTACAACGCAAGCATGGGAATTTCGCTGGCCAGTGGCCTCGGCAACAAGCTGCTCTTCAACAGCATCCACGACAATGCGGGCTTCGGCGTCGACCTTGAAGGTAGCGGCCTGAACGACAATGACGGTGCCGCCGCCGCGCAGAACCTGCCCAATCGCGGATTGAATTTCCCGGTCATCACGCGCGCGTATGGCGGTCGCCATCATGGCTGG
>JBDSXV010000154.1:0-25977 GCA_039926025.1 Dokdonella sp. | reverse complement strand
AAGCACGCTTGCAAAGCCGCCTTCATCGCAGTTGCCGGGCCCGACGACGCCGTTGGCCGCATCGGCATGCTGAGTCAAAGCCATTGCCGCAAGAAAGGTAACTCCACCAACAACCCATCGTCCAAGTCCAAACATGTGCCTTGCCTCCTCTTCTTCGGTCCCCGGGATGCTGCCGGACGGCAGCGCCCACAATCTTCTCAACAAACAAAAAAGAGCGCTGAAACAGGACATTTCCCTCCCGCGCGACGCGTCACCCGCCCTTGCGTTCTTCCGCTTTCGCCCTGTTCCACAGCGCATCCTGCTCTTCCAGGGGCTTGTCTGCCAGCGTTTCGCCTGCTGCGGCCGCGATGGCCTCCATGCGGCGGAAGCGTCGCTCGAACTTGCTGTTCGCATGGCGCAACGCCTGCGAAACATCGACGTTGGCGTGACGAGCGAGATTCACGCAGACGAACAGCACGTCGCCAATTTCGTCGGTGAGACGATCGGGATCGCTGCCATTCGCAAACTCGGCGCGTACTTCGTCGATTTCCTCGTGCAGCTTGTCGAACACGGGCGTCACCTCCGGCCAATCGAAGCCGACGCGCGCTGCCTTTTTCTGCAGCTTCACCGCACGCTGCCATTCCGGCATGCCGCGCGAGATCCCGGCGAGCGCGCTGTCGTCGGCATTCCCCTGCGCGGCACGTTCGCCGGCCTTGAGTTCTTCCCAGTTCGCCAGTTGCGCAACCGCATCCGGCTTCTTTTGCGCGTCGGCGAACACATGCGGGTGGCGTCGGATCATCTTGTCGCAGATCGCAGCAACCACATCGGCGAAAGCGAAGTGCCCGGCCTCGTTCGCCATCTGCGCGTGGAACACGACCTGCAGCAACAGATCACCGAGTTCGTCGCGCAAGTCGGCGTAATCACGCCGGTCGATAGCATCGGCGACCTCGTACGCTTCCTCGATCGTGTACGGCGCGATCGTGTCGAAATCCTGCTCGACGTCCCAGGGACAACCCTGCGTGCGATCGCGCAGGCGGGCCATGATGGAAAGCAGGTCGTCGATGGAGGGCTTCGCCGTGTCTGTTGTCATGTGTGACTACTGCTCTCTTTTGAACTTTTCGCATGCGGCTTCAGCCGCAGTTCTCCAAAGCCCTCCCCTTCAAGGGGAGGGTTGGGTGGGGATGGTGTTCGTGCTGTGAAGAGCATCGCGGCTGACGCCGCTCCCACAAAAGGCTTCAGCCCTGCCCTTCAAGAGAGGGTTGGGTCGGGATGGTGTTCGTGCTGTGAAGAGCATCGCGGCTGAAGCCGCTCCCACGAATGCTTCAGCCCTCCCCTTCAAGAGGGGGTTGGGTCGGGATGGTGTTCGTGCTGTGAAGAGCATCGCGGCTGAAGCCGCTCCCACAAATACTTCAGCCCTCCCCTTCCAGAGAGGGTTGGGTGGGATGGTGTTCGTGCTGTGAAGAGCATCGCGGCTGAAGCCGCTCCCACAGACAGTTGCTCCCACAAACAGTTGCTCCCGCAAACAGTTGATCCTGCAATCTGGTGTGTGGCGGGTGCGTTCGATCACGGACCGGTGAACAGCACCGACCAATCCGCTTCACTATCACCAACCGCCATGAAATCCGGATTGAGCAGCGAATCGCGCGTGTTGTAGCGAAATGGGCGACCGCTGAAATCGAGCACCGCACCGCCGGCTTGTTCGAGCACGCACTGGCCCGCGGCAGTGTCCCATTCCGAGGTCGGGCCAAGGCGCAGATACAAATCCGCCTCGGCCGCGGCGATGCGTATGAATTTCAAGGACGAACCCATCGGCATCTTCGCGCAGGGGCCGAGACGCGCGAGCAGATTCGCTTCGTGCTCGGAGGCATGCGAGCGGCTTCCCGCGACGACCAGCGGCGAGCCGCGCCGGCGCGTAGTGATACGACGCTGCTTGGCGCCGACAGGCTCAGCGATCCACGCACCACCGCCGCTCCAGGCGCAGGCGAGCTCGCCGGTGACCGGCGTCTGCACCACGCCGAGCACTGGGTGATGCTCGTCGATCAAGGCGATATTGACGGTGAATTCGCCGTTGCGCTTGACGAACTCTCGCGTGCCATCGAGCGGATCGACGAGCCAGTAACGCGACCAGCGCGAACGTTCGCTCCAGGCGATCGTCGCCGATTCCTCCGACAGCACCGGCAGCGCCGGCGTCAGCGCTTCGAGTCCGGCGACGATGATGCGGTGCGCAGCGAGATCGGCCGCCGTCAGCGGCGAGCGGTCGTCCTTGTGCTCGACAGCGAAATCGGAGGAATACACCTCCATGATGGCTGCCGCGGCCCGTGTCGCGATGTCGCCGGCAGCGCGGGCGAGTCGTTCGAGGTCGAGACTCATGGCTGCGGTCGGAAGCGGCCGGCGAGGTATTCGCGCGCCATGAACAAGGCAGCGATCGAGCGGCCGTCGCTGACCTCCGGTTGTGCGAGGAGCAGGTGCAGCTCGGACAGCTTCCACGGCACCACTTCAAGCTCTTCCGGCTCGTCGCCGACGAGTCGCTCCGGATGCAGGTCGCGCGCAATCACCACATGCGTCATCGCCGTCATGTAGGCTGGCGAAACGGACAGGCGACCGAGGATATGCAACTCGCGCGCACCGAAGCCGACCTCTTCCTTCAATTCGCGGTTGGCGCCCTGCTCGACGGTTTCGTCGCGATCGAGACGTCCCTTGGGCAGGCCCAGTTCGTAACCGTCGATGCCAACCGCGTATTCGCGCACCAGCAGTACCGTGTCGTCGTCCTGCATCGGCACGATGATGACCGCGCCAAGGCCGGAGCTTTTGAGACGTTCGAACGTTCGCTTCTCGCCGTTCGAAAATTCGAGATCGACTTCTTCTGCGCTCAGGAAACGACTGGTTTCAAGCGGGCGCGTGGCATGGATGACGGGTGGTTTTGGCATGCCGCGATTGTACGCCACCAAGATACGGCCCGACTGTCACGGTTGCGCTTCGCCCTTCCCGCTGCTGATGGCCGCGCCAGCCAGGTGAATCCGCGCACGCCACACCGGCGCGCGAGGAACGTCTCACACGTCAGCACGCTTCGCGGCGAACAATGAAAGAGTCTGCGCGTGCAACGCCGCCGGCCCGGCCAGCGCACTGCGCGTGTCCAGACTGATGTCGTCGCCTTCGAGGTCGGTGAACACGCCGCCCGCTTCGCGCACGATCACGACCAGCGGCGCGATGTCGAGGATATTGAGATCCGACTCGATGACGAGATCGATCGCACCACGCGCGAGCAAATGGTAGTGCAGGAAATCGCCGTACCCGCGGATGCGGCCGACACGGCGCACGAGGCCCGCGTAAGCGTCCCAACGCGCCGGCGATGCAGCGAGGGACTTGAGATTGCCGGTCGAAATTGCGACCTGTGGCCCGAATTCGCTCGCGCCTGAAATATGGATCGGACGCCCATTCAAGTACGCGCCGCCGCCGCGTACCGCCCACGCGCGTTCGCCGTATTCGCCAGCAGCTGAGACGCCGAGCACGAGTTCGCCCGCATGCATCAGCGCGATCTGGGTCGAGAACATCGGATAGCCGCGAACGAAGGCCTTGGTACCGTCGATCGGATCGATCAGCCAGAGGAAATCGCTGTCGCCTTCGCGCCCTTCCTCTTCACCGTAGTACGCGTGGTCCGGAAACTCCTCGCGCAGCACGCGCTTGATGGTCGCTTCCGCTTCGCGATCGGCTTCTGTCACCGGCGTCGCGTCGGCCTTGGTCACCACGGAAAAATCCTGACTCCGGTAGCGCGGCCCGATCACCGCCTCGGCCGCATCCGCTGCGCGATGCGCGATGGCGAGCGCGCGAGTGAGGAATTCGACCGATACTGGCGCGCTCAAAGCAGCTTCAACATCTGGCCGTGGATGAGCAGCCGCGACGTGCCATCGGCCTGCAGTTCGCCAATGTGATGCAAGGCCTCGATGACCTGCGGGTCGTCATTGCGCGCGCTGAGGGTCGCCTGCACATCGAACACGCCGAAGCTTGTGTGGAACGAGCCATCGACAGCGAGATCACCGCTGCCGTCATCGTGCACCTTGCCGCCGATGCTGCCATCGGGCTGGCTGGCGAATTCGCACAGCATGTCCGAAAAGCGCGCCTCGACGTTGCCGGAAATACCTGCCTCGCTCCAGCGCCCATTGCCGCTGGCCGTGCGCAGCACGCTGCCGACCAAGGTCGCCTCGCTGACCATGCCGTTGACGGTGCCCAGCAATTTCAGGTCGCCCAGCGACAGCACCGGCGCGAGCAATTCGGCAGGCATGCGAAACCGAAGGTCGCGCGCGGTGATCGCGCCTCCCCCACCGCGCGAGACGAGCCCCGCGGCATCCACATCGGCGCCCTTGATGCGCAAGTCAGCCACCACCTGGCCGCCGAGCAAGGGACGCTTCTGCGCATGCCAGTCGAGTTCACCGATATCGCGGCCAAACACGCTGACGCCATCGGCATGGCCATCCCAGACAGTGCCGCGCAGGCCGGTCAACGCAATCGGACCGAGGTATTTCGCACCATAGCGGTAGGCGACATCGGCCGGCAGCGTCCACAGCACGATGCCGCCGAGGATCAGCGCCAGCACGACGAGCACACTGAGGATTTTCAGGAATCGCATGGTTCTCTTCTTGTATCCCGCGGAACAGGGCGACGACGGCCGCGAAGCGTACCGGTATGTGGCGACGGAAGCACGCGCGAAGGTGTTCGCCTCGTCCGCCCTTGCAGACCGGATCAGCGCGCCTTGCGCTTGAACAGCTTGCCAATGACGCCGCCTGCTGCCGCCAGACCGAGGAGGATCACCTTCTTCGCTGCCAGCAGCATGACAAAAAGTTTGGTGAACAAACCCGCCTTGGCGGCAATACCACCCGCGACAAGCGCGGCGATGCCGTAGGCTGCGATCTTGTCCGTGTTCTTGTCAAAGTCGGCATAGCGGCTGCCGGGATCGAACTCGGTCATGCCGAGCACGCGCTGCATCCCTTCTTCCACGCGCGGCAACTGGCTCATGTCGGCAATCGCATTGAGGCTGAGGTAACCCTTGCGACCGAGCGCACGAATGTCGTAGTTGAGGGTGTGATCGGCGCGGCCGCCAAATGCCAGCTCCTTGGCCCAGTAGAGCTTGTTGTCGGCGTGGTCGTAGTGCGGCTTTGTTGCCCAACCGACCAGCTCGACTTCATCGTAGCCCTCTTTCTTGCGCTCCGCGTTCGCCTCGCGCGTGTCTCCCTGCATGTCCTTCAGCATCTTGTCGTAGTCGGTCTTGGCCGCTTCCTCGTCTGAAACGAAGCCGTCGCTGGAATAGGTGACCACCACCGCCCAGGAGCCTTCGTTGCGCAAGGTCGCTTCGCCCTGCGGCAGGATCATGCCGAGCACATCGGAATCGGGCGGATTGCCCCACAGTTTTTCCAGCACCTTTTGCGCGTCCTGCGCACCGAGATAACGATATTCGGGCACCAGCTTCAGCGTGGCGCCGGCTTCGGGAACCTAGATGGTGCCGGACTGATAGTGCAACTGGCTGAGGAATTGCTTGACCTTGCTCGACTCGTCCGTGCCGTCTGCATCGGATCGGGCGAACGCGACCGTAGTTGCGCCGAGCGCACAGGCGAATAAGACGGCGTGGATTCCGCGCATGGGAGACTTCCTTGAGTGATTTTATGGACGCAGAAACAAAGATCAAATCGGCGACGCTTCGACTCAACGCACCACGGCGCTGAACGCTACCCACTGCCACAACAGCAATACCGCCATCACCAGCATGACGCCCCAGGTCAGCAAGGTACCGACAAAGCGCCCGACACTTTCCTTCGATGACATCGCCATGCCGATCGCATGCGCGATGCGACCGACGATGAGAACACAGCCAAATACATGCAGCCACAATGCCTGGGTCTGGTTGAGTTCGAGCATCAACAGCAGCAGTAGCGCGAGCGGCAGATTCTCGACCGCATTCGCGTGCGCGCGGATGCGCCGGAACAACTCGGGATTGCCACCGTCGCCCAGCCCTACCTTGGCGGTGCCGCGCGCGGTCGAAACGCGACCCGCGAGGATCAGCACCAGCAAGGTGGCGAGTGCGACGTAGATTCCGGTGATGTGCATGAGAATTCCTCGGGAATGGGTGCGGATCAGTGGACCGGCGGCGACTTCAGGTGATCGCCTTCCTGGATGGCGGTGAAGTGGACTTGGCCCGCCGGAACCACGCGATAGCTCACGCGCAGATCACCGACGGCACCATGATCGGGGTCGGCGCCCGCGTACAGCGCGCCCTCATGGTCGCGAAACGTCGCCGCGAGATTGGGCGGCAGCTGCGCGACATGCACCGCCAACGCAGTGGATTCCGTGACGACCGTAGCAAGCGCCACATCCACCTTGAATGCGCCGAGGCGAATGTCATCCGCAAGGAATCGCGCGCTCAAGAACGGCAGATGCGCCGGATTCTCGTGCCCCTTCTTGAACCCGCTCGAATCCACCGGCTGCTGCGACCATTGCAGCTCGTAGTCGCAACCGGCTGGCGCTCCGCATTCGCGCCATTGCAGCATCTCGACCGTGCGCAGCAAGGCGACCGCGTCAGCGTTGATGCCCAGCTGCGGATCACGCACTGGCCTGGCGACCTTCAGGTTGCCGCTGATGGAGATACGGTGACCGTCATTTGCGGGATCGACACGCTCGCTTGATATGGCCGCGGTCGTCGTCGCGACCGGCGTGCTGTCAAGCCGAAGCACATGCGGGTATCGCTGCAGGACAAACCATGCAGCCGCAGCAATCGCCACGAGGACGAGCGCCACGACCAGCATCGACGGCGATCGTTTCTTGCGTCGCGCGCGCGCCATCAGGCCGCCACGCCTGCGAGCTCGGCCTGCTCGTCGGTCGTCCCGTAACGTCCGGTCGCATCGCGCGTCACGCGCGCACTCGCGCAACCCACGTCATGGGTGAAGAACAGGCGCATGTCGCGTGCCAGCTTGTCGTCCAGGAACGCGCGTTTTTCGTCGATGAGCAATTCGGGAAAGCGGTCGTAACCCATCGTCACCGGCAGGTGCACCCAAGGCCGGCCGGGAATCAGGTCGGCGCAGAATGCGATACCGGCGCTTTCGCTGCCCGTGATCTCGGACAACATCAAACCCGGTGTGTGACCGCTCGAATAGGTGAAACGCACCTGCATGCCAAGTGTCGGCGAACGCGCGCCCTGCACGCGTTCGAGCCGGCCCGAGGCTTCGAGCAAGGGCTGCAGGTCGGGAATGAACGAGGCGCGGTCGCGTGGATGCGGATGCAGCGCACGCTGCCAGCATTCCTCGCCAACCAGATACGTTGCTTTCGGAAATAGCAAGGACGCCGGCTTGCCTTCTTCCCACGCCGCCATCAAGCCGCCCGCATGATCAAAATGCAGGTGCGACAGCACGACTGCATCGATGTCTTCGTGCGAAAAACCCGCCGTGCGCAAAGAATCCAGCAGTACATGATGCGACTCACGCACACCGAATCGCTCGCGCAGCTTGGGCTGGAAAAAAGCGCCGATACCGGTCTCGAACAGCACGTTCTTGCCATTCAGCCCCTCGACCAGCAGCGCGCGGCAAGCGAGCGGAATCCGCCCCTCTGCATCGGGCACGATCCAGCGCTCCCACATGCCGCGCGGCACGTTGCCGAACATCGCGCCGCCATCGAGTTTTTGCGAGTTGCCGAGGATCGACCAGAGTTTCATTTTCATCAGATTGAAGTATCAGGGGACTATTTTACGATACCGCTGCCGGAAACCCCGCGCGGATCCGCTGCGGCGTGCATCTCGCCCGTCTTGCGGTCCCAGCTCACGACATTCATGAAACCGAACGGCCAGGTGCTCGCGGCGATGTCGAGCTTGTAACCCATCGCCTGCAGTGCCGTCTGCTCTTCAGCACTGAACGCGCCCTTCTCTGCCGATATTTCGTCGGGCAGGTATTGATGGTGATAGCGCGGATGCGCGACGATCGCTTGCGGCAACTCGCCGTCGACGAACGACAGAATCCCCTCCAGCACCATCGTGATGATATAGCTGCCACCTGGCGTCCCGAGCACACCGATTCTGTCCTTGCCGACGACGAAGCTCGGCGTCATCGACGACAGCGGCCGGCTGCCGGGCTTCGGCGCATTGTTGTCGTTGCCGAGCAGGCCGTAGGCATTCGGCTTGCCGGCGACAAGCGCGAAATCGTCCATTTCGTTGTTGAGCACGAAACCGGTACCGGGCACGACGAACTTGGAACCGAAGGTGGTGTTCACTGTCTGTGTCGCGGAGACGAGGTTGCCCTCCTTGTCGATGATCGAGAAGTGCGAGGTGTGCATGCTCTCCGGCGGCGCCATGTAACCGGGCAGCATGTCGCTCGGCGTCGCCTTGTCCGGATGGATCGACGCGCGCAGGCCAGCCGCGTACAGCGGACTCGTCAGTTCCGCAATCGGCATCTTCACGTAGTCGGGATCGCCGAGATATTCGGCGCGGTCTCGGTAAGCGCGACGCATCGTCTCGACGATCGTGTGGATGCGATGGACGCGATCGAGTTTGTGCAAATCGTAACCCGACAGCATGTTGAGCATTTCCGCGAGCGCTATGCCGCCCGACGACGGTGGCGGCGCAGTCACGATATGCCATTGTCCGTACTCGAACGCGAGCGGCTCGCGCTCCTTGACGGTGTATTTCGCGAGGTCATCGAGCGTCCAGCGACCGCCGGCGGCACGCACACCGTCGACCAGCCGCTTGGCGAACTTGCCGCGATAAAACGCTGCTTCGTCTTCGGCACCGAGCGATTCCAGCAAACGCGCTAGATCGGGCGTACGAAACGTCCAGCCTGGCTCCGGTGGTTTGCCGTCCTGCAGATACAGTGCGGCCGACGCCGGATAGCGCTTCATGATCTTGCCCACCCGCGGCAGCCCTCGCAGGAAACGCTCGTCAGGCTTGAACCCTTCGCGCGCGATGCGGATCGCTGGCGCGAGCGATTTGGCCAGCGGAATGCGCCCGTAATGTTTCGCCATCCAGACGAGCGCGGCTGGCTCCCCTGGAATTGCCGCGGACAGTGGGCCGTTCAATGCGTGGTCCCGATCGGGCTGTCCCTTCGCATCGACGTAATCGTTCGGATCGACCGCCGCAGGCGCCGTTTCGCGCGCGTCGATCATCACTTCCTTGCCATCCGACGCGCGGCGCACGAGGAAGAACCCGCCGCCGCCGATGCCTGAACTTTGTGGCTCGACGACCGACAGTGTCGCCGCCACGGCGACGGCAGCATCGAATGCATTGCCGCCGGCATCGAGAGCATCGAATCCGGCTTGCGTTGCCAGGACATGCGCGCTGGAGATCGCAGCCCGCCCCGGCGCCTCGGCAGCGAGCGCCAGGTGCGTGCAGCAGGCCAAGACAGAAACGACCAGCACGATGAGCTTCATGGGATGTCCTCGCGCGTCAGGCGCGTGTATTTTGCCAGCAACTGTTCGGACGATTCCGGATGCTGCGGATCGGTGAAGATGCATTCGACCGGGCACACGATCACGCACTGCGGTTCGTCGTAATGACCGACGCATTCGGTGCACAGGTCCGGGGCGATTTCGTAGAACTCCACGCCGAGGCTGATCGCCTTGTTTGGACAGACGGGTTCGCAGACGTCGCAATTGACGCACTGGTCGGTGATTTTCAGGGACATGTGCGGGAGCTTACCGCATGTCGCGCGGCGCACCCTTGAATCTGGACGCCGGCGCGCTCATCGCGGCCGGCGTCTCGAAGGCGATGCGCAGCGGCTGCGCTTACTTCGTTTCGACGATGCGGATGATCGCCTGCGAGCTGGCCAACTGCTGCTTGATGGCCTCCGAGTCAGCCTTGGTGCCGACGAACAGCACCACGACATCCTTGAAGGAACCCGCTTGCACGTCCTTGAATGCATCGACGACCAGCTGTGACGTGACGCTTGAAACCGGACCGCCGAACGCCAGCATGTTGCCGGGCAGGACGCCGCGACCCACGATGCCCCGCACATTCTCGAGCTGGTTGTTGCGGTCGGCCTTGGATGCGTCGTCATCACCACCGGGCACGAAGTACATGTAGGGATGATTGCTCTTCACGCCCTGCATGTTCGCGGTGACAACGCTGACCAGGTAGGCCTTCCACGCGTTCTTGTCGGTCGCATTGGTCGGCATCGGCAATACCACCGGCGCCACATCCGCGGCTTCCTGCTTGGGTTTTTCATCCTGGCCGCATGCGCTCAGCGCGATGGTCGCGACGCAGACGAGGGCGATGGTCGAGAGAATCTTGCGCATGGCTTGCTACCTCTTGGTTGAATTCAAATAGCGCGTTCGCAGCGCCAGCTGTACCGCCGGGTGGACGAACGCGGAAACGTCGCCACCGAGGCGCGCGATTTCGCGCACCAGCGACGAGGAAATGAAACTGTATTGCTCCGCCGGCGTCAGGAAAAGGGTTTCCGCTGCGGGAATCAAGTGCCGGTTCATGCTCGCAAGCTGGAACTCGTACTCGAAATCGGACACCGCGCGCAGACCGCGCAGGATCACCCCGGCACCGACCTCTTCGACGAAATCCGCAAGCAAGGCCGCGAATCCGAGCACTTCGACATTGGCCACGCCGGTCAACGCGGTGCGTGCCAGCGCGATGCGCTCGTCCAGCCTGAACGTGGGGCTCTTGCTCGAACTGTCGGCAATCGCAACGATGACGCGATCGAACAGCGGCGACGCACGGCTGGCCAGGTCGATATGACCATTGGTGATCGGGTCGAACGTACCCGGATACACCGCGATGCGCGCGCGCTGCTGCGTAGTCGCCATGTGGAACCGTCATCCCGCCCGAAGATGCCGGCTAGCTTAGCGGATCAGCGGGCAGGCGACGATAGAGTGCGAAGCGGACCGCGCCGGCGTGGCCTTCGCGATGCAGGCTCCAGGTCGGCGGCAGCGCGAAATCCGCCTCCGGCGCGGCCTCGACGTAGACGAAGGCGCCTGGCCGCAACCAGCCACCCTGCTCCAGTTGCTGTGCGGACGCGGCCCACAGGTTGGCGCCGAACGGCGGGTCGAGAAAGACCAGGTCAAACGGCGCCCCCGGCGTCGCGAGGAAGCCGCCCACGTCGTCATTGATGACCTTGGCATTGGCCACCTGCAGGCGCGTGAGGTTGTCCTGCAGCAGCTTGCACAACCCGCGGTCGCGTTCGACCAGCACGCACTCGCCAGCGCCGCGCGACATCGCCTCGATACCGAGCGCGCCGGTGCCGGCATACAGGTCGAGGCAGCGCGCACCGGCAATCGTCGGGGCGACCCAGTTGAACAAGGTCTCGCGCACGCGATCGGGCGTCGGTCGCAGGCCTTGCATGCCCGGCACGTTCAGACGTGAGCCGCGCAAGCTGCCAGCGACGATGCGCAGGGTACCCGTATTGGTTTTCAGATTCGCTTTCGACATCGAGCCGGCAGTGCCAGTGTTAGCATGGACGACCTGCATTCTGACCCAATTCGCAAGCGATGCTGAAGTTCTGGAAGAAGAAACCGGCGACCGAAGAGAAGCCTGCACCCGCCGAGCTGCCGAGCGCGGATGCGCTGGCGACTCCTGCGCCGATCGCGGCCCGCGTGGCCGAAGCGGCGACGGAAAGCGGCCGCGAACCTGCCGATGCCGAAGCCGCGCAATCCGCGCAATCGGCGCCAAACGAGATTGCGCCACCGGTAAAGCGCTCCTGGCGCGAACGACTTTCCGGCAGTGGCTTCGCGCGCGGCTTGTCCTCATTGTTCGTCCGCCATCCGGTACTCGACGACGCGTTTCTCGATGAGCTCGAAACCTGCCTCATCACGGCCGATGTCGGTGTCGCCACCGCAACCGAACTGGTGGAACTCCTGCGCGTGCGCGTCGGCAAGCGCGAGTTCGCTGACGTGAGTGCGTTGCTCGCGGCGCTGCGCACGGATCTCGTCAGCCGACTGCATGCCGTCGAGCGACCGCTCGATGTTGGCGGCCACACGCCCTTCGTCCTGCTTATCGTCGGCGTCAACGGCGTCGGCAAGACCACCACGATCGGCAAGCTCGCCCATCGCTACAAATCGGAAGGACGCAGCGTGCTGCTCGCAGCCGGCGACACGTTTCGGGCTGCCGCGGTTGAGCAACTGCAAAGCTGGGGTGCGCACAACCAGGTGCCCGTGATTTCGCAAGGCTCGGGCGCGGATTCGGCCAGCGTGATCTTCGATGCATTGCAGACCGCACGATCGCGTGGCACCGACGTGCTGATCGCCGACACCGCGGGCCGCTTGCATACCCAGTCAGGACTGATGGACGAACTGTCAAAAATTCGCCGCGTGCTGGCCAAGCTCGACCCCGATGCGCCGCATGAGGCGCTGCTCGTCATCGATGGCACCACCGGCCAGAACGCAATCAGCCAGGTGCGCCAATTCGGCCAGGCGATCGGTGTGACAGGTCTGGTCGTGACCAAGCTCGATGGCACGGCGAAAGGCGGCATCGTATTCGCGCTTGCACGCGAGTTCGGGCTGCCGATCCGCTACGTCGGTCTCGGCGAAAGTGCCGAAGACCTGCGCGTGTTCGATGCCAGGGCTTTCGTCGACGGCTTGCTGCCGGCGGCGCTCGGCGGCAATGCCTGAGTCGCAGGCAAAGCGTCCGCGCCGGTTTCGACGCTGGCACATCGCGTTGTCCGTTCTGCTGGTGCTCGTCATCGCCGCTGCGATCACGCTGCGCTGGTTCACGCGCACGGATCATCTGACCGCCCTGCTCATCGACAAGGCGCGCAGCGCGCTCGGCGCCGAACTCGTCATCGGCGACGGCGCTCACTACGAACTGTGGCCGAAGCTGCATCTGGTGCTGCCGCATCCCTCACTGAAGGCATCGGCGTCCGCTGCGTTCGTGCAAGCCGATTCGCTCGAAGTCACGCTGCCATTGCGAACATTGTGGGCGGACCGCTACGACATCGAGCACGTCCGCCTGATCAAGCCGACGCTCGATCTCGATGCACTCAAGGCCTGGTCGAACGCGCAACCACCATCGACATCAGCGCCGCCGGATGTGCGCTTTTCGCTGCACATCGACGATGGCACCGTCACCGCGGGCGGCCAGCCCGTTGCGCAAGGCGTGACACTGGATTTCGCCAGCGCCGGCGACGTGACCGCATGGCTCACGCAGATTCGCGCGCAAGCGAATGTCGGCGCCCTGATTCCTCCCCTGAACGGCAGTGCCGATGCAGCCGTCCTGCAAATCGGCTCGACGCGCCTCGAAGGCGTGCATGTCGACGTGCGCGACGACAGCGACAAGTCTTCCGCAAAACCGTGAACGCTCAATCGATCGATCCCGGCGTGCATGGCGACTTTGCCGACGAACTGCTCGCGTGGTACGACCTGCATGGGCGCAAGGACCTGCCCTGGCAAAAACAACGCAACGCGTATCGTGTCTGGCTCAGCGAAGTGATGCTGCAGCAAACCCAGGTGCGCACGGTAATCGCCTACTTCGAGCGCTTCGTCCAGGCGCTGCCGACGCTTTCCGATCTCGCCGCCGCGCCGGAGGATCAGGTTCTCGCGTTGTGGTCGGGCCTGGGTTACTACAGTCGCGCGCGCAACCTGCATCGCACTGCGAAGATCTGCATCGAACGACATGCCGGCGCCCTGCCACGCGATATCGACGCCCTCGCCGACCTGCCCGGCATTGGCCGTTCGACCGCTGCGGCGATCCTAGCGCAGGCCTTCGGCGAACGTCATGCGATCCTCGACGGCAACGTGCGTCGCGTGCTCGCGCGCTGGCATGGCGTGCATGGCTGGTCCGGCGGCACCGCCGCGCAACGCGCGTTGTGGGTGCATGCCGAGGAACACACGCCGCATCGACGTATTGCCGACTACACGCAGGCGATCATGGATCTTGGTGCCACGCTGTGCACGCGCACGCGGCCACAATGCGTTCGTTGCCCCGTGGCGAGCGGCTGCGTTGCGCTGCGCGATGGCCTCACCGGCATGCTTCCGCAGTCGAAACCGAAGCGCGCGATACCGACGCGGTCAACCACCATGCTGATGGTGCGCGACGCGCAGGATCGCGTGCTGCTCGAACGTCGTCCGCCGACGGGCGTATGGGCGCGCTTGTGGAGCCTGCCGGAAATCGACGACGCATCGTCCGCAATACCCGAGCTACACGGGCGCTACGCCGTCGATGCAAGGGATCCGATGCTGCTCGCCAGCTTCATCCACACCTTCAGCCACTATCATCTGCGTATCACGCCACTGCTGCTTGCTGGCGTGCCGAATGTCGACCGCGTTGGCGACGATACCGATCGCGCTTGGTACTCGCGCGAGCAGCTCGATTCACTCGGTCTGCCCGCACCCGTACGCAAGCTACTCGAATCCCTGTCTTGAAGGAATGCACATGCCCCGTACCGTCCACTGCGTGAAACTCGACCGCGAAGGCGAAGGCCTCGCGTTCGCACCCTGGCCGGGCGAACTCGGCAAGCGCGTCTACGAAAACGTCTCGAAGGAAGCCTGGGCCACCTGGCTCGCGCACCAGACAATGCTGATCAACGAGAACCGCCTCAATCCGCTCGACGCAACGACGCGCACCTTCATCGCCGCCGAAATGGAAAAGTATTTCTTTGGCGATGGTTCGGAAGCACCGGCAGGTTACGTTGCGCCCGAAGGGAACTGAGCGCAGCGATCACTTCGAACCCTTGCGCTCCGCGTTCATGCGCTTGACATCGATCGGCTGAATCTCCTCGATGCGGCAGCGGTCGCGTGCGAACCTGACGAAGTCGATGCGCTTGGCGATCAGGTGCGACTGCTTTGACGTGAGGCTGAGACCATGCGCCCACTCCAGTCGCGGGCATGGTGTTTCCAGCGTGAGCAGGTAGGCGTCCTTGATCGTTGTCCACACAACGATTTTCTCGGGCCCGACCAGCTGCCACTTGTACAGCGACCAATACTGGAAATCATCGACGGGCGCCTGCAGGTAAGGCGTAAATTTTTCGAGACTCTTCTGCTGCGTCGCGCGTGTATCTGCCTGCGCAGAGCCTGCTGTCAGCACCGACAATGCGACGAACCCTGCGATCGCGTATTTTTTCATGGCCGATGTCCTGCGCTGCGTTATCTCACAGACGCAGCATACGGATGGATCGACGCAAGCGTGGCGCATTCGCGGCTCCACGCCTCACGTTTCGTTCAGCCCTCGAAATGATCGAGCGCGCGTTCGGCGGCGCCGCGTTCCGATTCCGACAACCGGCGCGCGACATTGCGGTAACGCGAAATGAGCGCCGCATCGTTGGGCATCGCATTCGCGAGCGCGACCAGCACTTCGCGGCATTCGTAGTCCGAACCCATCTTCTGCGCGGCGTCGAGCACCGCGCCCGTACCGGTCGCACCAAACTTCGGCGCCTGGATCAGCGCCATCAACGCTTCACGCCGCTCGTAGTCCGAGCCGATGTCGCCGGCAGCCGCAGCGTAGGGAACGGCGATGCGATCCGCATCGGCGATTTCCCTGACCGCAGCAACCAGTAGTTCGCGGCGCTCGTAGTCCGAGCCGATTGATTTTGCACCCTCGATGATCTGCGCCAGGGTGGCGTCGTCGAGCTGCGTCTTGTCGAGCAGCGCGGCCAGCGTGCGGCGATGTTCGTAGTCGGACTTGATGCCGGTCGCCGCGTTGACCCAGGCCTTGCGCAAGTTCGGATTGCCGGCCAGCGTGGGCAACATGCCGACGAGGAGTTCCGCACGTTCGTAGTCCGAGTCGATCTTCACTGCCTGATCGAGCACCAGTTGTTGCTGGGCGGCATCGAACGGTTGCGCGGCGGCAAGCGCTGCCAGCGCATTGCGACGCTCGTAGTCGGAGTCGATGCCGTCGATGAGGCCCAGCGCACGTGTGACGTCGGCGGAAGAAAGCTTGCCGATGCTTGCGAGTTCCTTGATGTACACGCCGCGCGCATAGCCCGAGCTGATGCGCCCGATTTCGTCGAGGACTGCGCCTGCGCCGCCCTTGGCATGAAGGCGCTGGACGCGCGCTTGCGCACCGAGTGCGGTTTCGCGTACGACGACGGCAATGATGCCGCTGATCCACTGGCGTGCATCCGCATCGATGGCCTGCTCACGATCGCCAACGAAATAGTGCTGCTCGATCTTGCCGCCACGGCTTGCATAATCGACGCGGCGCTGCACGCCGGCGTTGGTTTCTCCAAAGCTCGCCTTGCCGCCGTCGCTGAGTTGCGCGATGTCGTCCTCGTTGTCGGTGAAGGCAATCTTGCCGTTGATTTTTGCGCGGAAGCTGTGCCCCTTGTCGCTGACTTCGACACTGGTGAATTCGTGCTTCTCGCCGAACAGGTCGACATCGGCCGAAATGTGCACGTGATGGCCTTTGCCATCCGTAGGCGGCGGTGGCGGTGGCGGTGGCGGTGGCGGTGGCGGCGGCGGCGGTAGGGGCAGCGGCGGTGCCGGCACAGGCGGATCCGGCGGCGACGGCGCAGGCCGCGCAGGCGCTGACGGTGGTGGAGGTGGCGCGACCGCTGGCTGCGCCGATACGGACGACACACCGAAGCCCGGCAGGAACGCGACCGCCAGCGCCAGCGAAAGCACCGCAACGATTCCCGCACGCGGCATGGAAATACTGATATTCATGGGAGTTCCCTCGATCAAGTGGTCGATCCGCTGCAACAGCGGCGAATCGCGATGCGCCATCGCCGGCGCGAGTTCAGGGTCAAAGCCGGCGCTGCGTTGCGCGCACTCGGCAAGGCATTCGGCCAGCAAGCGACCGTCGCCGAGATGGCGCGCAGCCCAGGCGTCGCAGGCAAGCTCGGCAATTTCGTCGAGCCGGCGACGCGCGAGCGTGACCAGCGGCAGGAACCACAGCAGCGCGCACCACGCAGCCGTCACGACCTTCCATGCCGGATCGCACCGTGCCAGATGCGCCGTCTCGTGCGCGAGCATGGCGCGCACCTGTTCGGCATCGAGCAGATCGAGCGCCCAGCGCGGCAACGCGATGCAGCGACCACGCACGGCGATCGGACTGGCCAGCTCATCGAGCACGGCCAGACGCGGCGTCAGCGTGCGCGCCTGGATCGCAAGCGCTGCAGCGGCCGTCGCGATTGCGGCGTCATGCAGCGGTATCGCACGCGCAAGCGCGCGTTCCAGACGCAGCCAGGATGCGAACAATCGCGCGAGAACCAGCAAGACACCCGCGAGCCACGCCACCACCATGGCAGTCGGCCACGACAACCCCGACCATGAGGGCAACGCGTACGCCGTGCTTCGCGCGGCAACGTCCGTCGATGCCCGCGTGCGTGTCATGGCGATTTCACGGGTCGCGACAGCACCGGAGTCCGCAACCGTGTGCGATTCGCTCTGTGTCATGATCGCCTGCGGCGACTCGCTCGCTGCCGGTCTTTGCGCAATGGATGTTTCCGCGCGCGAAACGATGAAACGCGCCGACGTCGGCATGACCATCAAGGTCTGCGCTGTCGCGGTCAACAAACCGCCAAACAGCGCGACACGCCAGAGCAATTCGCGCCACGCCGGACGCGCGCGCAGCGCACCGCGATCGAGCGCCCAAGCAGCGGCCAGCAACACGCCCGCATGCAACGCGAGAGTCAGCAACCAGGCTGCAACGATTTCAGTTTGCATCGTGATCTCCCCGTGCCAGACGACGCTTGACCTTCGCCAGGTCGCCCGGCGCGATCTCCGATTCCTGCACCAGATGCGCGACCAGCTCCTGCGCATCGCCAGCGAACAAGGCGCCGATTAGATCGGCCACCATCGAGCGACGCACATCCGCCTCCTCGACCATCGCGCGATAAAACAACTGGCGCCCGTCACGACGCTGCGCGACCACACCGCGCTTTTCCAACCGCGTGAGCAAGGTTGCGATCGTCGTGTGCTTGAGCCCGCGATCCTGCGCAAGCTCGGCTGCAACATCCGCCGTGCTGGTTTCACCGCGGCGCCAGAGCACGCGCATCAACGCGATCTGCAGTTCACTCAAGGTCACATCGGCGCGTTTGCTCATCGAAAGCACTCTTCTACAAATGTCGTACTACAGTTGTAGTAGAAAGGATCGACCGACGCAACAGGCCGGAAGTCACGGGGTCGGAACAGGAGATGCACGACCGCCGCAGGCCGTTGCAACGCGGCCACAGCACGAAAACACAGGTTCGGCTTGACGGAATCGCGGGGCGCGGCTCTAATACGCGGCCCCGCTGCGGTCGTTCCACGACTGCACGCAAGCGTCACAGCATGGCCGGGTAGCTCAGTTGGTAGAGCAGGGGATTGAAAATCCCCGTGTCGGCGGTTCGATTCCGTCCCCGGCCACCATTAGATCAAGCACTTACGCAACGTCGCCAGTCAGTCAGACATTTCATGTCCGGCATGTGTCCGGCTGCAGCCCGCGCACACCCTCTCGATCGAGAATGGCGGGACTTGCTGACCCGAATGCCCGCGACTTCTTGGGGAAGTTGCTTAGGGATTCTTGACGGCGTTGTCCCTTGGGTGTCCCATGAAGCTAGACAAAGGGGGAAGCACATGGATGTATTTTTGAGTTGGTCAGGCACGCAGAGCAAAGCTGTCGCATCGGCACTACGTACATGGCTTCCAGACGTGATGCAGTGGGTGAAACCGTGGATGTCTGCGGAAGACATCAATGCCGGCTCACGCTGGAGTAACGAGATCGAGGGGCGCTTGCGTGAGTCGAAGTTCGGCATAATTTGCCTAACCGCAACAAATCAAACTGCCCCATGGATCCTGTTTGAGGCCGGTGCGATCGCAAAGTCGATCGCTGATCAGTCCTTCATTTGCCCTTTGCTGATCCGATTCGGCCCGTCAGCGCTGGCGGCAGGGCCATTGGCGCAATTTCAAGCAAAGACGCTTGACCAGGCGGGCATGCTTGCAATTGTTCAAAGCATCAACGTTGCATCAGGGGACAGAGGCCTTCTATCCAAAAATTTGGAGCGGTCATTTGCCACTTGGTGGCCCGCGCTCGAAGACGCGCTCAACTCTCTCCCTGACGACGCTGCGCAGAGCCCCACTCGCTCTCCCGAAAGCATGATCGAAGAGATCCTTGAAGCTACAAGGTCGATAAAATCCATTTTGCAGCGAGAGGCGACTCCTGGAGCTGTATTTTCAACGCAAGGATCTGAAAATCTTATCGCTCAGGCGATGCAGTTCATTCGAGATCGGCCAGCCACCGTAGACCGCGAAGTGTTGCGAAAGTACGAAGAAGGCCCACCTACCTCACCGCGCCACGCTCTTCCGAGGGCGGAATAGGAATTCCCGCCGTATTTCGGTCAATCCTTCATCGCCTGCCGCCGCGCCTTGAATCTTCGGTGGCTACGGGCTGGGCGGAAACGAAACGTGAGCACCGCGCGTATTCAGCCGCGCCAGATCCGGAAACTGCACGGACGCCTGCTCTCGAAAGCGCCTCATCGCGTCCGCGAACAATCGAAACGATCGATCGCTGCCGGTCGCGTGTGCCTTGTTCCCGCAGTGGGTGCATTCACGCGTCCAGCCTTCGCGGGTGCGACTGATCTCCATTGCGGTCCAGAATCCGCAGCCGGCGCAGTTGTGCGGCACCAGCTCGCAAACTTCCATCGCGGTATCGGTCATCATGGCTTGTCGGAGCGCCACGAGATCAAGCGTTACCGCTTTTGATCGCGCTGCGTGCCAGCTGACACAAGCTCTTCAGGCTTGAAGCTCTTCGACATCTCTTGGCCGTTCGCGGTCCACGTGCAAACCCACGCGTCCGGCGTGCCACCGAGCGACATGACCTGACTGCTGCCGAGTGGCTGAACGAGCATGCCGGTTACAAATTCACCTTTGTTCATTGCGATCTCCCGTTACTCTTTCATGGCTTGGCGGCGCGCCTTGAACCGGTCCAGGTCGCCTTTCAGCTGGTCCGCGCGATCCTTGATCAACTGCAGCTTGCTCCGCGCCCGGATCACGTGAGCGATCACGTCGGCGCGCTGTTGAAGCTCCAGCTCAGTCATCGGGCAGCCCATGGGCTTGAGGTTCACGCAGACGTCTTTCGCGTGCTCAAGAATGCTGATTGCCGAAATGACCTTGTGCGCGTTCGTGTTGAAGCCCATGACCGTAGCTCGATAGGAAGGAAGTGACCCGCGTCATCGCTTGGCAATCCTCTGCCGGCTTCCCAGGGTCCACCCTGGACGCGTAGTCGCCGACTCGGCGGGTCTGTCGGTAGATTGCCGGCGTCGGGGCGATCACGATGCGGCTACGCGCCGCGCTGGCCTGTAGGAAATTACCGATTCGGCTTCGCTATCAGTCGCGCGGAGTGGCGATAACGCCGGTCCCGAAGCAATAGGCGCAACCCGGCGAGTCATCGCACGCGTGACACCAAGTGAAGTGCCAGCAGCCGCGGTTCCGGTAGTGGCCGACGTTGCACCAGAGGCATTTGCCGCCCTCGCGCTCGACTGAGCCCGCCTGGTGCAAGCCTCCGCACGGACGACTGCAGCAGTCGCAGACGCCAGCCGGCAGCGAACGCAGCGGCGGATAGGGACATAGACGCGGGTCGGTCCACACACGCGCCATGAGTTCGCATCCGGTTGGGAAGCGCGAAGCTACGGCGGGTCAATCTCACGGATCGAGAGCGGCGTCAGGGCGCGGCCAACGCGGTCAGCTGAAAGAATCAGCGCCGCGCGCCAAAGTGACATGTCGCGAGGATAGGCAGCGGCGTCTCACGGATGGAGACGGGCTCAGGGACGGAAGCGGCCCTTGTCGCACCAGTAGTGGTCGGTGCCTTGCCGGGCAGTGGCCTGCTCTTGGAGTGCTTCCCGGACGGCCTCGCACATGACCTTGTTGAAGGCGGCTCCTTCCGCGATCGACGGCCCTTCAGCCGAGTCGAACGTGGCGATGTGGACGCGCTCCATGGCGGTAGCACTCCCGTCGTAGAGCGTGAAGGTGCCCTCGTCCGATTTGTCGCTGCGAAGCCACAGAACCCCCAGGACCACCAGGACCGCCAGTAGCAAGACCGCGACGATCCATCCGCTCTTCATCGTTCCGCTCCCAAGTCAATGTCGCACACGCCCGCCGCTCCTCGTGCAACACGCTTTTCTATTCGTGCAGCTTGTGCGTATTGGAAGGCGCACTGTTACGCCGCTTTGCGGTGTTCGTAGAACGGCAACTGGCGATCGTCGAGCAGCGCGTATTGCGCAGCCAAGTCGCTCGCCTGCGGCTGCAATCATGCATCTGCGTTGTCCGGCCTGATCTGGATGATGCAGCGATCGTGTCCGGCCGCGAGGTTTCTCGCCGCTTGAAGGTATGCTGTCCAAGGAACGGGCAGGACTAAGCGGGAAAGGAATGAGACGTAAACAGTTCATACAAGTGGCTGGAAATCCACTCTTTGAAAAGCCCATTCATCAAGACACTCACATCATGAATCCGCTATCTGGAAACGACGTTTTCGCTGTCTTTCCGGAAATTTACAACGCCAGAATGGGCGTCGCTTTCCCTAGTGGCAAGATTTGTTTGAAGCATGGACGGCATGACGGCCCCCATAGCGGATACGGTGTAGTGCACATTTGGACAGAGCACTTTACGTCCGAGCCAGATGTTCCGGCCGCCACCGCTGCCGTCACAGCCTATCTAAACAATTGCCTTGCGCAGGGCGCTTCAATCCATTACGAGGGGGCGCTAGGGCGCGAAAAGCGATCGATGATTGCAAGAGTCACCGTCGGAACCGTGATCGTCGAGCTACGAACCGACGCACAGAACAGGTCATACTATTCCGTGGTAACTGCCATTCCGCACGGCCAACAAAAAGGCCCCCGGATAGGAGGCCTTTAAGTGTTGAGTGGTGGTAGTCGCAACGTCTCTTTAGCTGTCCTTTCGGAGGGGTCAGAGACAAGCACTTTCGTGCTACCGCTACCGCAGAGCTACCGATCGCTCTGCTGCCCAAGTGTGAAGGCCGGGACTCGGCTATGCCCTCACGCAATGCTCTTGCAGTAACCCAACGTTAGCGATGCTAGCAAAGTCTTCCTAAGAGCTCAATACCATGGGTACTGCCTGTTTAGCGTCTCGTCATCCGCTCGGATAGTTCGCAAGGGCCGTAAGTTGTTGATGCATAGGCCTTTGTCAAAGGCCGCCGTCATGCCGCCCTCCTGAGAAGCTGCACGACGTTGCTACTCACCGCCTCTGCATCGAGGCCGTCGCCGTCTGTGTCAGGTGGGGTAGCGCCCATCTCGATCATCTGCTCGAAGAGATCGATCGCGGTAGCGTGAGGCAGGCAGGTGCGGAATACCTCGATCGCCATCGCCGCGGCCTTGCGCGTTGGATGGTCCTTGGGCCCCGATCGTCCGACGATGAAGCCGAGCATGCCCGCAACCGCAATCGCGTCTAGGTTAGGCCAGTTGGCAATCGCCGCCAGCTGGCCGATGGCGCGTGCCATGCTCGCCGGATCATCGGCGGCGCAGCTCAGGGCTACAAGCCCGTTAACGAATGGATTTGTCGCTTCGTTCTGCATGGTGTTCCTCGGTTATCGGCTGCGGCTTTGGATATCGGAGATGTTCTTGTTGACCCTGCGCGTGAGCAGGTCGGCAAGCGCGTCTGCGGACTTCTGGTCGCCGGTCAGCAGGACGGCGTTGATCGTGGTGTGAATGGATGGCGCTGGCGTGCTGGACGTTGGCGCGGGCCCCGGCTGCGGCGCTGGCGCGTTGCCGCCCGGTCTTGGTGGAGCGCCTACGCCGCCGCCGCCATTCGATAGCCCGCCGACACCGCCGCCGCCTGACCCACCACCCTTTCCTTCGGACTGCAGGTTCTTGAGCTTCAAATCGTGCAGCTGGTTTTCTAGGTCGGTCAGGTGCCGATACTCGAAGGTGCTCGCCGTTCCATTCGCGTCGGCTTCCGCCTGCAAGTCGGCGAGTTTCTTCGCATGCCTCCGGTCCTCGATGCCGGCCTCGTTTCCATTGATCTGGTCAATCTGATCCTGGATGGATGCGGTCTCGTCCTTGATGCGTTGCGCGGCCTGCAGCGTGCGGTCTGCGGCCGCCTGGAGTTCGTTGATGTGGGCAATCAGGACTTGCGTCTGCGCGCCGGCTGCGTCGCCTAGACGGTTGAGCAAGTCCGTTGCCGCATCGATCGACAGATTTTGGATGCCTCCGCCGCGCTGAAGCGTTTCGTTCAACTGTTGCAGTGCCTTCCCTTGCTCGATCGTGAGCGCGATGACCAATCAAAGGGGACGGAGGTAGTTAAACGCGGCCTTCCTCAGGCAAAGCGCCTCGCGACCTGTCGCTCGGCTGGCAGTTCGCCGGTCGCCTCAACGGGCATTCGACCAGCGCCTGTTTAACTACCTCCGTCCCCTTAGATTGGATTACATAAAGGGTGTTTTGTTATACAAAAAACAGAAGAAAGGCCTCACGGAGGGGCCTTTCTTCGGCGTGTCTGGACGGCTAAACGAAGAATATCGGCGCATCGCAAGATGTGTCGGGGGTGCCATCCACATGCTGGCGACCTATGGGACTGCCAGCGCGATAATGTCGGGTCGCGAGAGTTTCTCTCTTGGTTCCTTTAGAACATTACCTGCAAGCGCGGCAGGGGCACCCTGCGCGTATCGGCGGACGTCGAAGGAAATCGGGAACACATCGTCAATCTGCAGACCAAGGAACCGAGAAAGCGCTTCAGGACCTCGGTCCGAATAGTCGAAGTCGTGATAGCGGGCAAGCGCGAACCACTTGCCGTCAAGTTCGATCGAGATCGTCAGAAAGTGGTCGGTCAATTGCGGGTTGGCGGCATCGATATTTCCGATGAGTGCCCAAGCGTGATTGCCGTTCGCAAACCTAACCTGCGTCCCAACGACTTTCCCAGTCATGCTCTTGACCGGAATTTCATCGAGCGCGCGCACAAGCGTCTCATCAGTTTCATCGCGGTTCGAGTACTGCCAAACCGGGTTGATCAACAAATCCGCCGCCGTTAGTGATGCGATCGGTTTCAGGTTTTCCATCATGGGTTAGGGAATCCGTTTTTGAGCATCGCATTGTAGAGCTGAGTACCGTTCTTAGCATCGAATGCCTTAGTGTAGGCGGCAAGATCGCTGAGCACCTGCTGCTTGGCTTCCTGACCAAGGCTTTCATAGTAAGGAGTGCCCCATTGCCTAGGTAAAATCTTGTCCAGTCCGCTGTGATATGCGTCGTGCATTGATTTCGACAGCGACACCAAATCTTGCTCCGCCTCGCCGCCCAGATATTTCGGCCAAGAGTGGTGCAGTCTCGCCGCTTCTTGTACAGCATCGGTTGCCGCAGCCGCTCCATCCGTCGCCGTTGTAGCCGCTCTGACATCACTGAAGATCTCGATACCGACCTCGGCTTCCTTCACTTCTCCAGCGATCGGTATTGCCGCTATCGCCAGATCCGTGGCCGTCGTCGCGACCTTGTCGACAACTGCAACACCGGTGCCAATGTTCTGCTGTATCCCGTGCATTTCGGTGCTGATGATGCCGCTGCCCGGGCACAGCTCAGGCGCTTCGCTTGCGCATCCCGATGAATCGTCGGTGTTGTCGGGCGGATTGGTATCCTCATCATCGCGCCCACTCGGATCATAAAACCGATACGGACTATTGCTCGCATACGCATAGCGGTTGAAGTTCAGCGCGTTGTCTGTGCTGACCGGATTGGGATCCGCGCTGATGAACCGATGCAGCTGCGTGTCGTAGTACCGCGCATGCATGCAAACGGGACGCCTAGATGACCGTGTGCGCGGCGGTCGCGGTTTTTCCTGACGCGATCAGGGCTTGCATGGCGCAGACGCCCGAAGTGCCGCGCCCGATGCGGAAAGTTTTCCCGACACGCGTTTTCGAGCCGAAATATTGTAGGATGAGAAATGATTCCTGAGCCCCACTACACTTTAATCAACACATCTAAGGGTAAAGATCCTGCGGTTGTTGTTGTGAATTCGGCTCTGCGGAATTTCCAGAACCGCGCATCTTTTCCTTGGCATTTGGAGATTAAAGTTAGCTGCAAAAATCTCGGTGCGAATGGAATGCCGACAACCGAAGAAACGGAAATTCTGCATCAGTTAGAAAGCGGGATTTCAAATTCTCTCCAAGTCCAAAGGGAAGCACTTTTTCTTGCCCGGATTACATGCCGAGGAAAACGAGAACTAATCTATCGTGTGCGGGACTCAAAAACGGCTGGCGCGATACTCCAACAGTGTGTTACGGACCCACTGCAATTGCGCGAATGGAGTTATCTTATGAAACAAGATGTAGCTTGGGAGCTTGCTCAAGCGGAGCTGAATCTCCTCGTACGCGACAACAGGTTCAATTAGAAACACCCAAACTCGTCATCACATGCTAGTTGATAGACTTCTGCATTTTGGTTTGCCGGAGACACACCGTTAATTTTGTTGCCAGAAGTGCCTCCTACTGATTGCGCGCCACCGTTCTGTTCAATGAGTTGCTGTTCACGTCCTCGTATTGCACTAGCATTGGCTGAGTTCTGGTCAACGACAGCTGCACCGTAACCTTCATCCGTCTTTGCTTCGTGATCACGGCTGCTTGTCCTCGCGACCACCTGCTCCTCCGGCGTGCCGTAACCGCTAGTTCTTCCTGAGTAAACCGTTTCATCAGCAGCTTTTGCGCGCGTATATGTCGTGTACGTCTTCGAATTGACGGAGGCTTGCTGGGCCACCTCGGCTTCAGTTACATCTTCCGAAATATTTCCGCCTCCAGGAGCCATGGCAATGACCATTGCCATGCCTGCGTCGGCCGCTAACTGACCAAACGCGTCTGATTCAAAAAAGGAAGTGAGGCCGCTGAGATCGGGGTTGGATGGGTTTTGCCCGGCACATGAGTGCTTCAGTACGCAATTCGATTCTCTTCCACTCGGGTCGTACTTCGCGTACGGACTATTGCTCGCATACGCATACCGGTTGAAGTTCAGCGCGTTGTCTGTGCTGACCGGATTGGGATCCACGCTGATGAACCGATGCAACTGCGTGTCGTAGTACCGCGCATGCATGTAGATCAGGCCGGTACTGTCCGCGTACTGATTGGCGTAACCCGGTCCGACCTGATTGCCGGTGCCGGTGCTGGCGTGGAGGCCGCCATAGGCCAGGTAC
>JBDSXV010000153.1:0-4473 GCA_039926025.1 Dokdonella sp. | reverse complement strand
CGCCGCCCGTTCCTTCGACGGGAGAGTCGGTCAATCGCAATATCCGGGTATCGACCGGCCTTTCATCCGTGCTTATCGCGACCTCGTAACAGCCAAGCCACGGCTTGAGTTGTTCTGGCGTCGCAGCCATGGCATTGCTGGCGTGTGCGGCTACGAGCGCCAACCCAAGCGCGATCACCGCGCCATTTATTCGTTTCCGACCAGTACCTTTCAGCAAGTTGTAGTCACATTGCAAGGCTTCGAATTCCACCCGACTCATCGCAATCGGGAAAATAGGTACAGCGTTCATTGGCGCCAAACGAATCATGTAGCCTTGCGCGCCTCGCGCAAAAGCCTCGGGGGCGTAGCAGCAACCTTCAGCAGCGCTTTGGCCCCAGCGCTCGGCTGTCGTCCGCCCCGCGCTCCCAATCCCGCAGCTTGCGCAAGGAGGCGTCAGGCAATCCGATCAATTCCGATATCAGAGGGCGGAGTTTGCTGAAATCGCTTTCCACTTGACGCTCCACCTGATGGCGACCGCACCCATCGAGAGTGCAAGCATGAGCAAACCCCATGTCGACAGCGTGGGGGCTCCCACTGGAGTCGCCGCGACGCTGATGTTTCCCTGCAGGATCACGTCGAGGTAGGGCGGATCGAATCCATTGAGGATGCTGACCTCAGAGTAGATCGGATAATTACCTGCCGCGAGACCCGTCATCGCGGCCGACACATGAACGACATGGGATGGCACGCTGTCGACGAAGCACTGAATGAAGGACAGGACAGCTACGTGCACCAGATTCTGCGAGGGATTGGGTGGATGGAGGGTCGCGAATGTTGGGTAAAGAGGGTCTAGAGGTCCTGTGCAGTTGGTGACGTAGTCGTAGTCGATCATGAAGGGTTCGCTGGCGACAGGATGTTGCGGCGTCAGCCATAGTCCGGACGCATGCGCGGAAGCTGCGCCGATCAGGCAAGCAAACGCGAAACCAGCGTACAGCGTGATGGATTTCATTACACTCCCCGGATCGGCATCCGCAGTCGAATTTCACGCAAACCTATCACGCCCCCGATGGCACCATGAGCGGCGGCGTATGCCCCACGATCGTGAAAGCGAGGGGCTACGTCGTCACCGAATACGGGAGTCGCTGCAGCAGTAGAAGAACGTGGGCTTGGGTCGGCGTGAACAATGCTTGGCGGTCGGCGGTGCGCGCGCACCGAAGCCGATTGATACGTCGCCCATTGCGCCCACGCCATAGCGACGAGTCATGCGAGCCGTTTGCAAGACTCTCCAATGCGGATTACTCGACGACCCTGTGGTGAGAACAAACCCGCGGTTGCACTACCGTGCTGCGTCGTTATTTCTTTTGATGCGATAGACCGTTTCGCGGTTCGTCGCGAATTTCGTCTTCGCCGTCGGCGCCTCCTCCAACGCAGACGGCGCGCGCAAAAAAAAGGCCGGGCGCAGTGCCCGGCCTTTTCGTCAATCAGCAAATCACTTACGGTATTGTTTCGTCGAACCCATCCGCGAAGATGAGGTCGGACACCGTCTGGCAAATCGTGCAGGTGCCCGAGAATGCCGGCGTCGGAATCAGGCTCCAGCTGACGATCGAACCGGTGTCGCCACCCGCAGCGTCGACCGCCGTCAACGTCCAGTTACCCAGCGTGGTCTCACCTGCCAACGCCGACAACGGCGTTGCCGGGGCAGCGTCCGTGACGGGCCACGCATCGGCTGAAGTGCCCGTACAGGTGCTCTCCGGATCGGGCTGACCGTCGGCAAATGTCACGTGGATGTCATTGTTGTTGCAGCCACTCCCGCTGCCGGGCACACCGGGTCGATCGAGCAAGGTGACGACGGTTCCCGTCGGACTTGTCAGCGTGATGGTCAAATCGCCGACCCAGGTATGCGGCAGGTCCACGTGAACCGCAAGACTGGCGAGATTGAACGCCTGCGTCACGTTGATGACTGAGCTGCCACCGGTCGGTGAGTTGTCCGGGACGGCAACCGGCACGTCGGTCGGCGGGAAATTGCCGGATGCGCCAATGTTCGACGCAATCGTTCCCGACGTACCGCCGTCGTCGGAGGTCACCGCAATCGGAAGCGTGAAAGGCGTGACGCAAGTCGCGCCGGCATCCGCCTTGATCTGGAAATGCGCCGTTGCAGACCCGCCTGCCGTGATGGTGCCTAGGGTCGCTGTCGAGACGTCGTAGGTGATTCCGGCAGGTGCGGGACCAAGCGTTGCGACCACATTGTGGTAGTCACCGTTCAACGCGTTGATCGGTACATCGATCAACACGGTTTCACCCGGTTCGATCACGCCATTATTTTGCCCCGGCGCTGACGCACACTGATCGGTCACGGTCGCGCTGGCGGTATCCAGGGTGATCACTGGTACGCCTGCACCGCTGGTGCCGGCGATCACGAACGGAAGGCCGAAAGTGTCTGCCGACGTCGCGTCGACTGCCGCTGCCCACGCACCCGCATTGGACTGAAGCGCGTTGCCGGTACTCGATTGTCCAAGGATCGCCAACGGCGGTGCCCACGGTCCGCTGGCCAAGGTGCCTGCAACCTGGAAATCAAGCCAGTAGGTACCCGCGTTGAGCACCGGACAGCTGGAAATATCGACGGTCTGCACCATCATCGGGCGCGTGCAACCCGGCCCAGTCGCAGCGACGCGGTACACGCCGGAAAATTCCGTCGCAGTCATGGCATTGGTGCTGGTGTCACCGCAGACGATGGTAGAAGCCGGGTCACCCGGTGGCCCGTTCCATATCTGTGCATTGACGGACGTAATCGTCGACGTCGTGGTCGACCCGGTTTGATAGTTGAACACGTACGCCTTCTGAACGGTCCAGGACGCGCCCGCCGGAACGATGAAATCATCCGCAAGGCGGAAATTTGCCGCCGACCCGACAGCGAGCCCGAACGTTGTGGTAGGCGCCTCGATCTGGCTTGCATTGAGGGTGTCGCCCGAGCATCCCGCGACTGTGACGTCGGAGACGCCGCCCGGATTGAACAAGGCGTCCGCAGGTGGAACCCAGATGGCCTTGGGCGATATGGAGCGCGCCGGCACGTACGAAGGCACCCATTTGTAGTTGCTGGCGATTTCCACATCCGCTGACTGACCAAAGACCAGCGCAGGCGCGCACATCGCGGCTGTGATGGCAGCCGAAAGAATCAATTGACTACCCATTTTAGATTTCGTATTCAAAACGACCTCCTAACGTGAAATTTACGAGCACCCAGAAATGCAGTTCTGCCGAGCAGCGGACGAATTTCGTGCGAGCTGGCTTGAGGCGACGTCCCTGGGCAATTCTCCTGTACAAAAATCCCTCTGTCCCACCGGAGCCGAAAAAGCGCCGATCCGATTCACGACGGAATTGTTCGCCGCACCCCAAGAGGGCGACTGGCCGATCCTACTACCATTGAAGAAAAAAGTTCCCTTGGGTACCTGAACGTATTCAGGAAGACGAGCGCGCACGCCAAATTGGTGACAACTAGGAATTGATCAGCTTACGTGCATGCACCGCGTCGCCGGTTCGCGCAAGCGCGAGTAACAATTGCACGGCGTGCAATAGCGTCATGTTGAGCGCGCGCTGAAGTGTGCCGTCAGCACCTTGATGGATGCACAGCGCCCGCAGCGGTTGGTCTTTCTGAATCACCGTTTCGGCGACTTCGGCGAGACCCGCCGCAGAGATCGAGTCGGCTACTACATCGACGTGTTGCAGGGCCGCCTGAAGCAGGTCGCGAGCACGCAAGTCGGCACCGTTGTCGGTCGACAGGGTAACGACCTCATTCTCGATCTCTCCGCACGCCTCGACTTCGATGCCGGCAGTGCGGCCATTACGCCTGCCATTCGCGAGATGCTCGCACCGATCGCGAAGGTGCTCGTTGAGTACCGCATGATGCTGATTGCCGTGAACGCCTCACCGGATGATCTGGGTGACGGCGAACCCGATATCCGACGGGTCGAGCAGCGCGCGCTCGCCATCGCACGACACCTCGCGGGCGCCGGCGTCGCACCGTCGCGTATTGTCGTCGCAGGCTCATCGGCAACCATGCTGTCGGAAGGACATACGTCGCCCGAGACACGCACGCACCTCGAAATTCATCTCGAACCGATCATTCGTGTGGCGGATGCAGCGCACTCGGAGCCCCTGCACAAAAGCTGAGCGGATAGCTCGTGCGCACGGCGCAAAACGAACCACATGGTTTCCACATTTTCTTGAATCCTCCAGGCGTGTCAGGGATCGCAGCGCCTTTTCACCGCCGACACATGGAATGACGTCACGCTGTTGCCGTTGTCGGTCGTCCAGGCACCCGCTCCGACGATTGATTTTCAAAACGACGTCAGACGCGCGGCCCAGACAATGGATCCATCTGCGAAATTCAACTGGATGGCGGATTTGCTGTAGGGCCACCAGCTCGCGGTCACGTATTCGTCCTCGCTGCTCTTGCCGTGTTCCGCAAGGTACGCGCCGCCCGTTCCTTCGACGGGA
>JBDSXV010000152.1:0-5005 GCA_039926025.1 Dokdonella sp. | reverse complement strand
ATCGAACAACGCGACCGAGGCCATTGGGGCATCGCAGATACCGGCAGCAATGGCCACGAGATCGTCGTACGACTGCTCCGGCAGAGTGTCGAGGATGCCGTAGCTGGCGAGCGCGGCAAGGCGCGCGGCCTCAGGGTCTGTCATGGCCGCATCTGTCATGGATTCCAACACATGGTTGAGTTGAGGAAAACAGGAACATGGGCCTGTGATGTGCATGCAATGACGGGGTACGTCCTGCATCAGTCGTTTGCGCGCCAAGCGCGACGGTGGATCGAGCTCAAACACATGTCGTCGATACATTCCCGCGCTCCCACCCTATCGCGCCGGTGGCTGCCGCGTGCAGCCGCGCTCCCTATGAACTGTGCAATCCATCATCAGCAGGGCTCAGCTGCTGACGCGCGACGAAAGCCGCGAACTCATGCGGCGCGAAACGTCCCTCAGGCGATTGACGTGTTCTGACATTGCCGTTTTGCCAGACGGAAGCGGACCCACTCCTGAGCCATCTCATTGTCGCCTGTACTCGAAGCGCCACGTCGCGCGCCCATGCGGGCAATGTAGCTCCGGCAAGTCGACTGAAGGATTAACGGCACCGGCCGTCACAAGACCAGCATTCAGGAAACATCCGCAAGATGCCACGGATGCTCGCCGCGCAGCACGATCTGATCGAGAGCGCCCGCTTGCTTCTCGCGCATCACGCCGCGGTCAACGCGACGACGATGGAAACGCGCGATGGGTGGAGCTATTCGCTGGCACACGTCGCGCACACGCCGCTGATGTACGCCGCTGCGAGCGGGTCGCTCGCGATGGTGCAGCGGCTGCTGGATGCCGGCGCCGATCCGTACCAAGTCGATACCAAGGGCGCTCGTGCCATCGACTATTTGCTCGGATTCGGACCGGTAGCGCCCAACTCGCGTCTTGCGCAAACGCAACGCATGCAAGCGGCACCGGTGCTTTTTTGAGGCGTGCGGTTGCGAAGCCGTTCAGGGCGGTCCCTCTACCGTCGCCGGCTTCGAAATGGGAGAACGCGATGACGATCCCGTCGGACGCGCCAGAAATAACCCCGCCGTCACTATGGAAAACGCTCGGCGAATTGAAAGCACTACGCGGCCTCGGCAAGGCCTTGCTCGCGCGACGTGCGGCCAAGCAGCGTTCGGATGGCGATCCAGTGCTGGTTGTGCCGGGGCTCGGCACCAATGATGCGGCGACCGTGTTGCTGCGCCATCATCTGGAACGCGCGGGCTACGACGTGCACACGTGGAACCAGGGCATCAACCGCGGTCCGCGCGACGGCGTCATGCGCAAGCTCTCGCAGCGCGTGCGTGCGATTGCGCGCACCACGCAGCGGCCGGTGCGCATCGTCGGCTGGTCGCTCGGCGGGCTGATGGCGCGCATCGTCGCGGGCCGCGTGCCCGCTGCGGTTGAATCGGTGGTCGCGCTCGGTTCGCCGCTGAATGCGGATCCGGCAGCGAGCCATCTCTCGTTGTTGTACTCGACGCTCGGTGGACGTGACAGACGCGATCCCGGCGTGCGCGCCATGTTGCGCGACAGCGCCAAGGTGCCGGTCACATCGATTTACAGCCGCGACGACGGCGTCGTCGCATGGCAGGCCTCGGCCGATGCGCAGGGCGAGTGCCACACGCGCGAAGTGACGTCCACGCACTTCGGACTGATGGTCGATCCCGAGGTGCACGAAGTGGTCGCGCAGGAGCTTGCGCGGGATTGAGGTCGAGCGTCTCCAGAGCTCCGGGGGGATTGACTGTGTGAGTTGATCTCAAGCCGATGCGTGGGCAAAGCCGGCCGTAACCGACTGCGCGCGCCGTGCATGTCCCTTCGCAGTGCCCTTCTGCGTAGCTGAGAGCAAGGCTGCGCCAAACCTGCATGCGCATGCGGATGCGATCGGAAAACCTGGGCCGTTCATGGACACGCCCGGCAGGTGGCGTAGGATCGTCAACGGGGAAACATGGACAACGCAATCGGCAGCGGGTTTTCTGCGCGCAGCAGACGCCATCCACTGCACAAACGGGGGAAGACTTCATGAAAAACGCGAGAGCGGTCGCGCTGTGTATAGGGCTGGGTCTGAGCGGTATGGCTTGCGCCGTGCCGGTCAGTTTTCCGGGCACCAATGTCGGGCCGATACCGGACAACCAGCCGGCGGGCCTCACGGTCAACTTCGAGGCAGCGGGCATCGTCGCGCCGGTTGGCAAGGTTTCGTTGAGCATCACGCTCACGCATACCTGGGCCGGGGATCTTACGGCGGTGCTGACCTCGCCCGGTGGCGTTGCGCACATGGTCGTGTTCGGCCGCATCGGAACGGGCCGTACCAGCACCCTTGGGGACAGCTCGGATTTCGGCGGCACCTACAACTTTGCGGATGACGCGACGGGCGATATCTGGCTGGCGGCCGCCGCCGCCGGCGCCGCTGTGGCTATTTCACCCGGCGACTATTTCCCGTCGTCATCGGGCGCGCCCGCGCGTTCAAACGCGGGCGGGTGCCCGACATCGTTGACGGGCGTGTTCGAGGGGCTTGCAGGCGCACAGGCGAACGGCACCTGGACATTGAAGGTCGTCGATGCCGCATCGAGCGACACGGGGTCGGTGACGGCGGCCACGCTCACGCTCGATGCACAGGACCTCATCTTCCAGGACGGATTCGAATCGACCAGTCTCCTGCTCAACCCGGCACCGCTCGGCGTGGTGCCGCCGAGCCACTGCATCAACAAGGTGCAGGCAGACTTTACCGGCGATGGCCTCACGGACTACGCGACGGCGCGTGCGGTCGGTGCCGATGTTGAGTGGACGATTCACGAAAACACCGGCGGCGGCAATGCCAACCCGGTCGCCATCACCTTCAATTTGGGCAACCCGGCCACCGACTTCCTCGACACGGTGGATATCGACGGCGACCGCATCGCCGACGCCGTCGCATGGACGGAGACCACGGGCGTATTCCATGTGCGTCGCTCGTCGCGATCGATCGATCCCGTCGTCAATATCCAGCTCGGCCAAGCCGGCGATGACGCGATCAATTCCGGCGACTACGACGGCGACCAGCGCGACGACCTCGCCGTGTTCCGCGCACCCCCGATCTCGGGCCCCGCGGGACCGACCCAGATGTTCGTGCGTCTTGCCGCGAATGGACAAGTGCAGTCGGTGCCGCTGGGTATCGGCCTCGATGGAGATCAGTTTGTGCACGGCGGTTACGACCTGACGGGCGATGGGCGTGCCGATATCTATATACAGCGCACCGATCCGAACGTCGCTAGCGGCGCCTTGTTCACGTTCTATGACGGACTCAGTGGCGGCGTGCTCAATACGTTTGCGTTCCGCAAGGATTCCGACTTCATCATCCCGGGCAATTACACCGGTGACGCGCTGATCGATGTCACCGCATCGGCCACGGAGGCGGGTGTACGGAACTGGTACACGCGCGACACGGCTACCGGAACCGCGCTGCCTGTCGTGACCTTCGGCATCACCAGCGACTCGCGCATCGGTGGCGACTACGACGGCGACGGTCTTTCAGATCACGCGTTCTGGCGGGACAGCACGACGCCCGGTGCGAGCGCTTTCATGATACGCCCCTCCACGTCGACGGCGATCATATGGACCGTGTTGCAGGGCGAGCACATGGATTTTGCGGTCGCCGGCTCGCGGGTGAAGTAGAAGCGCGCGCCGCCTGGGCGGGCCGGGTGATGCGGTGCATCACCCCGTGACGCGGGCATCGGCACTCGAGGCGCGACCTGCAGGTCGCGCCGAAGGGTATCGCCAACGAAGCTTCAATACGGTCACGGCTGAATCGAGTCGCACGGGAACCCCGATTCGCATGTGTTCCACGTCGTCAAGCGAATGCAGTGCGGTCTTCAGAGCGCAGATGGGACGCATGGCAGCGATTCATGCGATGGTGGCCACAATGGCACGACAAGCCTGCAGCAACGAATCCTCCTTCGCGTGACCGCTATGACGACCCCATCCTTCATTTCGAGCGGCCGCATGTTGCTGCTCCTCGTGCTCGCCGTCTTGATGGGCGCATGCGCGGCGGGTGGCGATGTGACGCGCACGATTCCCAGCGAGTACATCGCAGCGCCACAGCCTGCGCATCGTCTGGTGGTGATGCTGCCGGGGCGCGGTGACGACCTCTCCTCGATGCAGCGTCGCAAGGTCGCGCAGACGATCCAGTCCGCATGGCCCGATGCAGATGTCGTGCTGACCGGGCTCACGATGCCGTTCTATCGACAGGGTCGTGCCGCGCAGCGTCTGCACGACGAGGTCATCGAACCCGCGCGTGCTCGCAACGATCAGCCAATCTGGATCGCGGGCATTTCACTCGGCGGCATGGGCGCATTGCTGTACGAGCACGACTATCCGGGTCAGATCGACGGCGTGCTGCTGCTGTCGCCGTATCTCGGCGAGAGCGAGATCCACGATGAGATCCGTGCAGCGGGTGGACTCGCGCAGTGGAATCCGGGTCCGCCTCAGGCGCTCGGGCCCGATACCTTCCAGCACGAACTGTGGCGCACCTTGAAAGGCTGGTCGGAAAATCCGGCGCGGGTGCGCGCGGTGTGGCTTGCGTATGGCGACAGCGAACCGTTTCGCGTGCCGATCGAACTCATGAGCGGGTCGTTGCCGCGCGAGCATGTGCTGATGCTGCCGGGACAACACGACTGGGCGTTGTGGAATTCCGCGCTGCGCGCGTTGCTTGAGCGTGCAGGAAACACCGATGGCAGCGCGACCGGCTGTCCGCAAGAGCGGCCGTGTCGATAAGCGGATTCTGCAGGAGCAACTGTCTCTGCAGGAGCAACTCTCTCTGTGGGAGCAACTCTCTCTGTGAGAGCAACTGTCTTTGCAGGAGCAACTGTCTCTGTGGAAGCAACTCTCTCTGTGAGAGCAACTGTCTTTGCAGGAGCAACTGTCTCTGTGGAAGCAACTCTCTCTGTGGGAGCAACTGTCTGTGGGAGCGGCTTCAGCCGCGATGCTCTTGATCGAAAAGCATCGCGGCTGAAGCCGC
>JBDSXV010000151.1:0-10649 GCA_039926025.1 Dokdonella sp. | reverse complement strand
GTGATCCGGATACCTTCGAGCGCTGGTTGCAAACCTTCGGACCCGAACGGCTATGCCTCGCCATGGACTTGCGCTTCGGCGCTGACGAACGCTGGCATCCAGCGGTCGACGCGTGGCAGGCAGAGAGTGATGCGGATTTCGCCGTACTGCTCGAACGTTTCGCCAGCGCGGGGCTGCGCCATGTGCTGACCACCGACATCGCACAAGACGGCATGGGCGCCGGTCCGAACTTGCCCCTCTATCGCATGCTCGCCACGCGCTGGCCGCAACTGGAATGGATCGCGTCGGGTGGTGTGCGCGATCGCGCGGATGTCGATGCGTTGCGCGCAACCGGCGTCGATGCCTGCGTCGCCGGCACCGCCCTGCTCGAAGGCACGCTCGCATTGGAGGAGCTCGCATGCTCGCGCGCCGCGTGATTCCCTGCCTCGATGTCGCCGACGGTGTTGTCGTCAAAGGCGTGCAGTTTCGTGACCATCGCGTGGTAGGGGACATCGTCGAACTCGCTCGACGCTACGCCGATGAAGGTGCCGACGAGCTTGTCTTCTACGACATTACGGCAAGCCCGGACGGACGCACAGTCGATCTGGCCTGGGTCGAGCGCGTCGCACGCGAACTCGATATTCCATTCTGCGTCGCAGGCGGTATCCGCTCGGTCGCCGATGCGGAAAGCGTACTTGCAGCCGGCGCCGACAAGGTCTCGGTCAACAGCCCTGCGCTTGCGCGGCCAGCGCTGATCGACGAGCTGGCCGCACGCTTCGGCAGTCAATGCGTGGTGATCGGCATCGACGTCGACGCGCGCGCCGAGCAGACGTCGCAATGGCGCGTAGTCGCGAACAGCGGCAAGCCCGACGCCGCCAGTGACAGCGGTCGCGATCTGCTCGCGTGGGTGCGCGAGGTCGCCGATCGTGGCGCCGGTGAGATTGTGCTCAATTCAATCCGCAGCGACGGCGTGCGCGGCGGCTACGCGCGCGCGCAACTCGATGCCGTACGCGCGACGACGACCTTGCCCCTGGTTGCATCGGGGGGGGCCGGAAAACCCGAACACTTCGCTGATGTGTTCGAGCACTGCGGCGTCGACGCGGCGCTTGCCGCGAGTGTGTTCCACAGCGGGGAGATTCGTATTGGCGACCTCAAACGCTATCTCGCCGCGCGCGGCATTGTGGTGCGGCCATGAGTGATGCACTGATCGACACGCTGGACTGGGACAAGAGCGACGGCCTCGTGCCGCTGATCGTGCAGCATGCGCACGACGGACGCGTGCTCATGCTCGGCTACACCAATCGAGATGCGCTGGTGTTGACCGGGCAGACGCGCGAAGTACATTTCTGGTCGCGCTCAAAAAAACGTCTGTGGCGCAAAGGCGAAAGTTCGGGACACGTGTTGCGCGTGGTTTCCATCGCAGCCGATTGCGATCGTGACACATTGCTTGTTCAGGCGCTGCCAGCGGGTCCAACCTGCCATCGCGGAACGCCCAGCTGCTTCGATGGCCCCGGACGTTCGCAGCCGTGGCTCAACGAACTGGAGGCCTTGATCGACGCACGCGCGAGCTCCGATACTTCGTCGAGCTACGTCGCCAAACTACTCGCGGGCACCCCAGCACGACGCGCACAAAAAGTCGGTGAGGAAGGCGTCGAGGTCGCGCTCGCGGCCGTGTCGGGTGATCGCGATGCATTGCGCGGTGAGGCAGCGGACTTGTTGTTCCATCTCTTGGTGCTGCTGCGGGGTGCCGATCTCAGCCTCGCCGACATCGTCGGTGAACTGGAGCAGCGGCATGGTGAGGGACGTTCTTCAGAGACCACGATTCCCTTGGAATCTTGAAGGACAGCATCGCGGCTGAAGCTCCCACCCACAGCCGCTCCCGCGGACAGTTGGTCCCACAGCATCACGCTCGCCAACTCTTCCCATGAGGACCGGTTCGCGCGCTCGTACAAACACCATCCCCACCTAAACCCTCCGTTTGAAGGGGAGGACTTTGAAGCAGCGCGCTTTAGTCCTCCCCTTCAAGGGGGTGAAGAGGTGCGTTTGCGGACCTCTGGTTCGCGCACCGATGAACGCCCGAAGGCTGTGCCTGAGAGCCGGGGGCGTTGGGCGGGGATGGGGTTGATGCGATGTAACGCACATGGCGACGCGCCGCTCTTCTCCCTCGCTCCTCCGGGGAGAGGGTCGGGGTGAGGGGGCGTGTGGCGTGCATCGCATCGTGTTCCCCTCACCCGCCGCGCTATGCGCGCCGACCTCTCCCCGGCAGGGAGAGGTAAGTACGGCATCGCTGATGCAAGTCCTTCCCCTCGAAGCCAGGGTTGGGTGCGGATGGTGAGCGTCCCTGTGGGAGCGGCTTCGGACGCATCGATTCCACTTGAATCGTGAAGGAGAGCATCGCGGCTGAAGCCGCTCCCACAGACAGTTGCTCCCACATGCTACCCCGCATCTTGCAGAGCGCTCGCCGAACGCGTCAGCCCGTGGCCGCCGACACCGGCCGGCGCTTCGCCATGCGCTGCTGCAAACGCTCGAAGTAGAGATAGATCACCGGTGTGATGTAGAGCGTGAGCAGCTGCGATGTGACGAGGCCGCCGACCACGGCGAGGCCAAGCGACCGACGCGCCTCGGCACCGGCACCGAACCCGAGTGCAATCGGCAGCGTGCCCATCAAGGCGGCAAAGGTCGTCATCATGATCGGACGGAAACGGATCACGCAGGCATCAAGGATCGCGCGTTCGGGGTCTTCGCCTTCGCGCTGCTTCTCGAGTGCGAAATCGATCATCATGATCGCGTTCTTCTTGACGATGCCGATCAGCATGATCAGCCCGACCGCGCCATAGAGATCGAGATCCTTGCCGAACACCATCAGGGTCAGCAGCGCACCGAAAACGGCGGTGGGCAGTCCGGACAAAATCGTCAGTGGATGAATGAAACTTTCGTAGAGGATGCCGAGCACGAGATAGATCACGAAGATCGCCAGCGCGAGCAGAACGCCCATGCCCGACACCGATTCCTGAAATGACTGCGCAGTACCCTGGAATGACGTCGTTATCGTATCCGGCATCTTGAGTGCGGCGACTGTAGCGTCGACACCGCCGACGGCATCGCTCAGCGACATGCCTGGCGCAAGATTGAATGAAACGGTGACGGCGGGTACCTGGCCAAGGTGGTTGATCGTCGCAGGACCGACCGAATTACCCGTCTTCGTCACTGCCGACAACGGCACCAGTTGCGAAGAAGGCGTTGCCGTCGCGTCACCCGCAGCGGATTTCGCCGGCAGCGTCGGCGTAATGTAGATCGACGACAACACCGAGACATCGCCCTGCCGTTTCGGATCGACCTGCATCAGGACCCAGAACTGGTCCGACTGTGTATAGATGGTCGAAACCTGGGCCGGGCCGAACGCCTGGTAAAGCGCTTTCTCGATCGCATCCGGCGTGACACCGTAAGCGGCCGCGGCGTTGCGGTCGATCGTCACATCGAGCTGCGGATTGGCAATCAGCATGTCGCTGGTCACATCCTGAAATCCGCGCACCTTTGCCAACGCCGCGATGAGCCTGGGTGTCCATTCGAACAGTTGCTTCGTGTCGGTGTCCTGCAGCACATACTGGTAGGTGCTGTTGGTGAGCTTGCCGCCGATGCGGATCAGCGGCAGGTTCTGCGGGAACGCCTGCAGGCCAACGATATGCTGCAGCTTCGGCCGCAGTTCCTGCATGACCTCATCAGCGCTGTGGCGCTGCGATGGCGGCTTCAGGTTCACGATCATGCGACCGAGGTTCAGCGTCGCACTGCTGCCGCCGGCTCCGACGAAGGCCATCACGTTGTCGACGTTGGGGTCCTTGCGGATGATTTCTACCGCCTCGCGCTGCTTGTCGAGCATCGCGTCGAAGCCAATGTCCTGTGCCGCCTGAGTGAAGACGAACAACTGTCCAGTGTCGTCGTTCGGCAGAAAACCCTTCGGAATGCTCACCGCGAGTACGACGGTACCGATCACCAGCGCGAAGAACACCAGCAGGACGACCAGGCGATGGCGCACGCTGGCTTCGAGCGTACGTCGGTAGAAATCCTGCGCCGCGTCGAACGCACGTTCGCTTGCCTGATAGATGCGCCCATGCGAACCGCCGTGCAGTGGCTTCAACATGCGGCTGCACAACATCGGCGTGAGGCTCAGCGACACCAGACCGGACACCAGTACCGCGGCGACAATCGTGACCGCAAATTCGTTGAGCAGCCGCCCGATGATGCCACCCATGAACACGACCGGGATGAACACAGCCGCGAGCGACAAGGTCATCGATACAATCGTGAAGCCGATTTCCTTCGCACCGTCGAAGGTCGCAGTCAGGCGATCCTTGCCCATCTCCAGATGGCGCGAGATATTTTCGAGCATGACGATCGCATCGTCGACCACGAAGCCGACCGACAGCGTCAGCGCCATCAACGAAAGATTGTCGATACTGAAGCCAAGCGCATACATCACCGCGAACGTGCCGACAATCGACATCGGCAACGCCAGTGACGGAATCACCGTTGCCGACACGTTGCGCAGGAACACGAAGATCACCATCACCACGAGACCGAGCGCGAGCAACAGGCTGAACTTAACATCGGACACCGATTCGCGGATGCTCTGCGAGCGATCGTAGATGACCTGCAGGTCGGCGCCCGCCGGCAGGGTACGCTCGAACGATGGCAACATCTTCTTGATGTCTTCGACAACCTTGATCGTGTTGGTACCAGGCTGCTTCTGGATCGCCAGTACGACGCCACGCTCACCGTTGAAGAACGCACCGCCCTTGTCGTTCTGCACACCGTCGTAGACGCGAGCGATGTCCTTCAGCCGCACCGGCGCGCCATTCTGAAAGCTGACAATGAGTTCACCGAATGCAGCAGCATCCTTGAGTTGACCATCGACCATCACGTTGTAGACACGGTTCGGGCCGTACAACGTACCTGTCGGCAAATTGACGTTGCCGCTGCCGACAGCCTTTGCAACCGCGTCGATGCCGAGGCCGCGCCCGGCGAGCGCCTCCGGGTCGAGATCCACGCGAACCGCATACTTCTGCGATCCGTAGACGTTGACCTGAGCGACACCATTGACCGTCGAGATTCGCTGCGCCAGCGTGTTCTCGGCGAATTCGTTCAGCGTCGACAGACGCATGGTCTTCGAGGTGAACGCGATGTAGAAGATGGGTGAATCTGCTGGGTTCACTTTTTTGAACGTCGGTGGTGTCGTCATCTGCGTAGGCAACTGATGCAACGCCGCCGATATCGCCGCTTGCACGTCCTGCGCTGCGGCGTCGATATTCCGGTTCAACGAGAATTGCAGCGTGATCGAGGTTGAGCCAAGCGAACTCGACGAGGTCATCGAGTCGACTGCAGGGATCGTCGAGAACTGCTTTTCGAGTGGCGTCGCAACGGCCGACGCCATCGTTTCCGGGGATGCGCCAGGCAACGAGGCGGACACTGAAATCGTGGGAAAATCAACGTTCGGCAAGGCCGCAACAGGCAGCTGTCGGTAACCTGCGATGCCAAACACGAGCAGGCCCACCATGACCAGAATGGTCATGACTGGCCGGCGTACAAAAATCTCCGAAACGTTCAAGGCGTGGCTTCGCTGACTTTCAGGGCCGCCCCGTTCTCGACGCGCGACTGGCCGTCGATGATGACGGTCTCGCCTGCGGCAAGTCCTTTGGAAACGACGGCGAGGCCATCGACACTGCGCGCGATCTCGACATTGCGTTGTTCCGCATGCTGATCTGCCGACACGACGAAAACGTAGGCACCATCTGGACCATTCTGCACCGCGCGCTCAGGTACCACGATGGCATTCGCGTCGTTGCCGAGCGTGAGGCGCACGCTGATCAGCTGGCCTGGCCACAGTAGATGTTCCTTGTTTGTGAACTCGCCACGCAACTTGATCGTGCCGGTTGCGCTGTCGACGGCGTTGTCGATGAAGGCGACCTTGCCAACGATCGGTTCCATGATGCCTTCGATGCTCGCGCTGACCGCCAGCGCTGATATCCGCTGTGCGGCGAGCACGCGGCCGAGCAGGGGGCCGGGCAAGGCGAAGTTGACATAGATCGGTTGGATCTGATTGATCAAGACCAGCGCATTGGTATCGTTGGCCTTTACCAGGTTGCCCGGCTGCACCAGGATGCGCCCGAGTTTTCCGGCCAGTGGGGAGCGGATGTCGGTAAATCCCAGCGTCAACTTCGCCGATGCGACATTGGCTCGGCTGACTTTGACGCTCGCCGCCGCTGCCGCGAGATTGGTCTTGTATTGCTCCATCTGGTCAGCCGATATGTAGTGCTTGTCGGCGACGGGCTGATAGCGCTTCACTTGCGAGCTCGCCTGCGTGAGCGCCGCCTGATCTTTCGCGAGACCGGCCTCGGATTCATGCAGCGAAGCCTCGGCCTGACGCGGGTCGATACGGAACAAGGCCTGTCCGACCGTCACTTCATCGCCATCCTTGACGAAGGCGCGATCAAGCTGGCCGTCGACGAGCGACTTCACCGCAACGCTGTTGATCGCCTCGACCGTGCCTACGGCGCTTGCAATAGTTGGCATGTCGCGACTGTTCACCTTCGCCACGGTCACCGGCGCGGGCGCGGGTGACGCGGGCTCGTGCCCGCGCGAACAAGCGATCAGCATGAGACACAGCGCGACCGGAGCGGCGGTGGCGCGCAAGCATCTCCCATCAACAAGCAGCATTTGGCCGAAACTCCTGGTAAGCAGGGCAGTATTTTGAACGATCACAGGCGCGCGCGTTCGCTACGCGCGGTAAACATCGGGTAAAGAGCCCGCGTGACCTTCGGCCTACCGCGCCATCGCACACACGGCTAAACTTGGCGGCTGTTGCGCTGAGCATAGCCATGCTGCTGCGCTGTTGCTGTTGTTTTCCCGATGATTCCCGCCATGCCCGTGCCACCCCTCCCCACCTCGATCAAGCAACGCCGTTACTGGTCTGCGCCGAACGGATCCGCGCTCGCCCTCAAGCTCGCCGATACCGGGCGCGCGCACGCGGGCGTCGTTGTCGCAGTGGCGCACGACACGCATGCTGCCCACGCGCTCGAGGCCGAACTCTCGGTTTTTGCCGGAAATGACCTCGAAGTGCTGCAGTTTCCGGATTGGGAAACCCTGCCCTACGACCTGTTTTCGCCACATGCGGACATCGTTTCACAACGGATTGCGGCACTCTATCGCCTGCCGACGCTGAAGCGTGGCGTGTTGGTGGTGCCGATCGCGACCCTGATGCAGCGCCTGGCCCCGCGCAGCTATGTCACCGGCTCAGGCCTCGTGCTGGAGCTCAAGCAGAAACTCGATATAGCGGCCGAACGCCGCAGGCTTGAATCATCAGGCTATCGCACTGTGCCGCAGGTACTCGAACCGGGAGATTTTGCCGTGCGCGGCGCTCTGCTCGACATCTTCCCGATGGGCAGCCAGGAACCGTACCGCATCGAACTGTTCGACGATGAAATCGACTCGATCCGCACCTTCGATCCGGAAACGCAGCGTTCCGATCACAAGGTTGATTCGGTACGTTTGCTGCCCGCGCGCGAATTCCCGCTGACCGAGGAGTCGGCCAAGGCATTCCGCAACGCGTTGCGCGAACGCTTTCCGATCGACCCGCGTCGCTGCCCCTTGTACCAGGACATCAAGGAGGGTATGACGCCAGCCGGCATCGAATACTACCTGCCGATGTTTTTCGAAAAGACCGAAACCCTTTTTGACTACCTGTCCGGGGGCGCACTGTTCGTGATCGCTGCGGGTGCGCTCGACGCCGCGGATGGTTTCTGGGCGCAGACCAGCGAACGCTACGAGCAGCGCGCGCACGATGTCGAACGGCCGATCCTGCCGCCAAACGAGCTCTACCTGCCGCCGCAGCAATTGCGCGAACGACTCAACAACGAGTTGCGCATCGACATCGTGCTGCCGCACACCAGCGAACACGCGATTGATCTCGGCACGCAGCCCGCGCCCAGCCTGCCGCTCAATCGCAAGGGCGACGAAAGCGGCGACGCATTGCGCCATTTCCTTGCCGCCTATCCGGGTCGCGTGCTGATCGCGTCGGATTCCGCTGGTCGGCGCGAAGGACTGATCGAGCAACTCGCGAGCGCGCGCCTGCGGCCGCAGACGTACGCAACGTGGGCGGAATTTGCGGCGGACACGAATGCCTTCGGCATTACTGTCGCCTCGCTCGAACAGGGTTTCGCGCTCACCGAGCCCGCGTTGACCGTGCTGACCGAGCGTGAACTGTTCGGCGAACGCGCGCAGCAGACGCGTCGACGCAAGCGCTCCTCGCGCGATCCCGAAGCGATCGTGCGCGATCTCGCCGAGCTGCAGATCGGCTCGCCGATCGTGCATGTCGATCACGGGGTCGGTCGCTATCAGGGCCTCCTCAAGCTCGATGTTGGCGGCGAAAACGCCGAATTCCTGTCGATCGAATACGCCAAGGGCGACAAGCTCTACGTACCCGTGGCGCAATTGCAGCTGGTTTCGCGGTATTCGGGCACTGCGCCCGAACTCGCGCCCCTGCACGCGCTTGGTGGTGATGCATGGGAACGCGCGAAGAAGAAGGCAGCCGAGAAAGTCCGCGATGTTGCCGCCGAGCTGCTCGCGATCTATGCGCAACGTGAAGCGCGGCAAGGCACTGCGATGCCAGTCGATCGCGAGATGGCCGAACAATTCGCCGCTGCGTTCCCTTTCGAGGAAACGCCAGACCAGGCGACAGCCATCGAGGCGGTAATCGCCGATCTCGCCTCGCGCAAGCCGATGGATCGCGTCGTCTGTGGCGATGTCGGTTTCGGCAAGACCGAAGTCGCGCTGCGCGCCGCATTCGTCGCTGCGACCGCGGGCAAACAGGTCGCCGTGCTTGCGCCGACCACATTGCTCGCGCAGCAGCATTACCAGAATTTTCGCGATCGCTACGCGGACTGGCCAATCCGCGTCGAGGTGTTGTCACGCTTCAAGTCGAGCAAGGAAATCACCGCGGCGCTGAAGAAACTCGCCGAAGGCCAGATCGACGTGATGATCGGCACGCACAAGCTGCTGCAGGCGGATGTGAAATTCAAGGATCTCGGACTCGTCATCATCGACGAGGAACAGCGCTTTGGCGTGCGCCAGAAAGAGGCACTGAAAAAACTTCGTGCCGAGGTCGACCTGCTGACGCTCACCGCGACACCGATCCCGCGTACCCTGAACATGGCGATGGCCGGATTGCGCGATCTGTCGATCATCGCGACGCCGCCGGCGCACCGTCTCGCCGTGAAGACCTTCATCGGCCATCACGACCCGGCTTTGATCCGCGAAGCGCTGCAGCGCGAACTCGCGCGTGGCGGCCAGGTTTACTTCGTGCATAACGAAGTCGACACGATCGAGAAGGCGGCGCGCGAACTCGGGGAGCTCATGCCGGAAGCGCGCATCCGTTTCGCGCACGGTCAGATGCCGGATCGCGAGCTCGAGATGATCATGCTCGACTTCTACCGGCAGCGATTCAACGTGCTCGTTGCAACCACGATCATCGAATCGGGCATCGACATTCCGAGCGCGAACACGATCATCATCAATCGCGCCGATCGTTTCGGTCTCGCCCAGTTGCACCAACTGCGCGGACGGGTCGGCCGCTCGCATCATCGCGCGTATGCGTATCTGATCATCCCCGATGGCCGTTCGATCACTGCCGACGCGGAAAAGCGTCTCGAAGCACTTGCATCGCTGGAAGAACTTGGCGCCGGCTTCACGCTTGCGACGCACGACCTCGAAATTCGCGGCGCCGGCGAACTCCTCGGCGAGGAGCAGAGTGGCCAGATCGAGGAAGTGGGCTTCTCGCTCTACACCGACATGCTCGACCGCGCAGTGCGCGCGTTGAAGAGCGGCAAGGTGCCGGATTTCGATCTGACCCAGGAACACGAGGCTGATGTCGAACTGCATCTGCCTGCGCTCATACCGGACGACTATCTGGCCGACGTGAACGCGCGCCTGACCTTGTACAAGCGCATTGCCAGCGCACGCAACGAAGATGACCTGCGCGAATTGCAGGTCGAGATGATCGACCGCTTCGGCATGCTCCCTGACCAGGTCAAGAACTTGTTTGCAGTGACTCAGCTGAAACTCGCGGCGACGGCGCTCGGCATCCGCAAACTCGACATCGGTGCCAATGGCGGCCGCGTGATCTTCCGACCGCAGCCGGCGGTTGAACCATTGACCGTGATCCGCTTGATCCAGTCCCAGCCTCGCGTGTATGCGCTCGACGGGCAGGACAAGCTGAAGTTCAAGATGACGCTCGACGGTGCCGCCGAACGGCTGCGCGCAGCCGGTGACTTGCTGGTCGCGCTGGGCTCGCGCAAAGCTGCTTGAACGCTTGGTGGTCGCCGCGCGCGTTCGCACGCATGACCCGGACATGGATTCGGCGACGCTCCGCAGGACATGAACAATCCCGAGGACACCGCATGAACAAAACCTGTCGACACGCATGCACTGAGAGGAGGTCGGTTCAGCCAGGATGAGTAGTCTTGCGGCGGACTCCACGGCATTGCTTGATGAGGATGCACGTGGCGTTTTCCGTAACCATCAGGAGACAACCATGACCATGCGCCCGCACCTCGTCATCGCAACTGCCGTCGTGATCGGCTTGGCCGCAAGCATTCCGGCCATGTCCCAGACCACGCAGA
>JBDSXV010000150.1:0-16951 GCA_039926025.1 Dokdonella sp. | reverse complement strand
TGCGCCGCCCGGATCGAACGGGACGCAGCTGCTGCTCGCGCGCGCGGCGACGCCGGCACAACGCGAACGCGTCGGCGACCAGACCGGCGGCCGCGTGTTCCTGTTCCTGCACACCGACGATTTCTGGGGCGATCATGCTGCCTATACGGCACGCGGCGTCGAGTTCGTCGAGGCACCGCGCGAGGAAAGCTACGCAACGGTCGTGGTGTTCAAGGATCGCTACGGCAACCGCTGGGACCTGATCCAGCCCAAGACCTGACGCGGTCGCGCGTCAGAAGCGCACGCCGATCGCGACGCGGGTCTGGTCGACGTGGGTGAAGTTCACCGCGCGTTCGCGCGCGAGCTTGCAGAACCACGCGTGGTAATCGTATTCCAGCGCCAGCGCGGCGCCGTGCACCATCACGTCATCGTCGGCAAGGCCGTGCTTGTACGACGCATCCAGCGTAACGCGCGACGCGTCGTTGAGATGATATTTGATCAGCGTGTGCGTTATGCGCTGCTGGGTGTGCAGGCGATCGTCGCGTACCTGGAACACGGAAATCTCGCCCTGCGGCAGCAGCGCCTTCGTACCTAACCCGAACGTGATCGCGTCGTTTGGATCGAAGTTGAGGTTGTAATAGGGACGCAGATTGGTGCGGCCGATGCCGACGATCGCGTAGGTATCGCCGCCGATATTCGCCTGCGCCGAACCGCCGAGGAAGCCGCGTGTCGCGGCCTGTGCGGAAAGCTGCAGGCTAACGATGCCCAGATCCGGGTCGACCTCATAACCCGCGCGCGTCTGGCGGAAGTGCTGCTGATCGGCGTACTGGCCGATCCAGACTTTCTGGTCGCCGATATCACGGCGCAGGTTCACGTCCCAGGCATCGTTGCCGTCGGAATTGGCGTACCACGCGGGCGTGAGCTTGAACGGCGGGCCGTCCGTCTCGGGCTCGGCGGCGTCCTGCGCATGGGCGTATCCGGCCAGCAGCAGGAGCGCGAGGCCGCACGGCAGCAGGCGCAGCGGAAGCGGAGTGCAGTTGATCGGCATGGTGGCGGATGTCCAGGTGGTCGCACGACGAACCGCATCCTGCGCGATCGCGTGTGATTTTTCCCGCTCCCGCGCGAATAACGTTGCCATGGCGCAAGATCGGAGGTGACGGAGTGGATATGGTACAGGCCCGGATGACGACGGATTCCCTGCGCGCGCAGTTCCAGGCGCTGCTCGAACGCCATCGCGGCATCGTGTTCAAGGTGGCCAACACCTACTGCCGCCACGCCGAAGACCGGCGCGACCTCAGCCAGGACATCTGTGCGCACGCATGGAAGGCGTTTCCTGCGTGGGACTCGGAACGACCGTTCTCGACGTGGATGTACCGCATCGCGCTGAACGTCGCGATCTCGCATGCGCGCGGCAACGAAGAGCGCGTGCGCCACATTGCGCTCGACGACAGCGACGTCGAACCGGAGCATGACGACGACGCCGCACGCGAAGCCGATGACAGCGTGCGTGCGCTGTACCACTGCATCGCTCAGCTCGACCCGCTGAACCGCGCGCTGCTGCTGCTCTACCTCGACGAGAAGAGCCAGCGCGAGATCGCCGACATCCTCGGCCTCAGCGAAACCAACGTGGCAACCAAGATCGCGCGCCTCAAGCAACGCATCCGCAACGACATGAACCCGACCGGAACCTGAGCATGGAATCCATCATGGAACTCGACGACCTCAAACTCGCCTGGCAAACGCTGGACCGCCGTCTGGAACAGCAGAACGCACTGAACCTGCAGCTGTTCAAGGACGGTCGGCTGAACAAGACGCGGCGCGGACTGCGGCCGCTGGTGTGGGGACAAGCTGTGCAAATGCTGATCGGCGTGATCGGTTCGCTCTGGTTCGCGCCGTTCTGGATTGCGCATCTGCGGGACCTGCCGCTGCTGCTGGCCGGGCTGGTCGTGCATGCGTACTGCATCGGCCTGATCGCGGTCGGCGTGATCGTGCAGACACGCATCGCGCACATCGACTACGCCGCACCCGTCGTGCAGATCCAGCACGAATTGCTGCGCTTGCGCCGAACCTATGTGATCGGCGGCATGTTCGTCGGTCTGCCGTGGTGGTTCCTGCACGTGCCACTGATCATGGTGCTGGCAAAGATGGGCAACAACACGGACATCCTCGAGCGGGCGCCTGCATTCGTTTTCATCAGCCTCGCCATCGGCGGCGCCGGCCTGTTGCTGACTTGGGCGCTGCACCGCTGGGCAAACCGACCGCAGCACGCACGCATCGGTCGCTGGCTCGACGATAGCGCTGCCGGGGCGGGCATCCGGCGCGCACAGGCCGCAGTCGAGGAACTCTCGCGGTTCGAGCAGGAGTGATGGGTCGTTCGGCTTCTTGAATGACGCGGAACTTCCGCTGCATTTCCCTTCTCCCTCCGGGAGAAGGTGGCGCGAAGCGCCGGATGAGGGAAAGCCACACGGGAGGCGAATCTTCGCGGATGAGAGATCTTTCCCTCATCCGCCTGTCGGCACCTTCTCCCGCAGGGAGAAGGGAGACACGGCGCCGCTTCAACGCCTGTCCGCAGTATCCTCAGCGACCCAGACCGTCACCATATTCGCGATCGCCGGCACCGGCACATCGGCCAGCGTCGCGAGGATATGTACGCGTTCGCGATACGCCGGATTGTGCGGGTCCGGTTGTTCGATCGGCTGGGTCACCCACTCGCTCAGGAAGCGCTGCGCTGCGCCCTGCACGGCAGGGTCGCCTTGCGCATCGAGCAATATCGCCCTCGCAGCCGGAACAAAGGCGAACCCCGCGCGCTGCAGGCCAGCGACCTTGTCGTCGCGCAGGCGCTTGAACAACGCGACCTGCGCTGGCGCATCGAATGCGCGTACTTGCGCGCTCACCTCGTCGACGAGACGGCTCAGCGCGGCATCCGCGTTTGCGGCCAGCGCACTCGGCGCAGTGAAGCGAATATGTCCCAACGTATCGGCGTAGACGCCCTCCGCGACCTTCCATTGCATGCGTTCGCCATCGGCTAGCGCTGCACGCTGCGGCTCCGTCGCGACCATGCCGCCGGTACGGTCGAAATCTGCGTACATGTCGCTGATGATCTCGGCAACCTGCGGGCTCAGGCGCGCGATTGCCCGCGGGAACTGCTCGCTCCACCACGGCAATGCGAGCAGCGGCAGTGCACCGGCAAGGATTGCCGCCGCCAACGGCAAGCCGGACAGCAGCACCGCCATGCCTTCCGTCCAGACCAGCAGGCCGATGCCGGCCATGACGAGCACCAGCAACCAGCGTCCGATCGGACCCGGTACCCGGCGGGTCTCCACATAGCCGCTCGGCATCGCATGCACAGCATCCTGCGGATCGAACGCGAGCGGGAACGCTGGCAACGGCGTTGACCACCCCGCGACCGCATGCTCGAGCGGACGGTCGAATTCCACCTGCAGCGCTTCGAGCTCGGTCTTCGGCGGCGGATCGCTCATCATGAAAGTATCCGCAGGCGCATTCGCGGCGAGCCACGCCCTTGCCTTCGGACTCATGCGGATCTGTGGCAACGCGAAGCCGCGTTCGTCGCGCATCCACGCAAACGGCACCTGCGGCGCCAGCGTGGCGAGGTCGTGCAGCGTGTACGACTCGTTGAACGCAAAACGGTTTCCGCAAAACGAGCGTTGCAACGGTGCGCCCCACTCGCCCGCATATTCGACGGTCTCACACGGTTGCGCGTTCGCGAAGGGGCGCCAACGCGGATGCGTGCCCATCGATGCCGGATCGAACTCGATCGCCACCCAGCTCTCGATGACGCGTGCGTCAGCGTGCGCCGTGAAGGCCGAATAGTGCGCTGCGTCGATGCTCGGCTGCGGCCCGATCTGCCAGGCCAGAGCGAGGAACACGCTGGCGAAGCCGAGGATGATCGCCGCAATGGGCCGCATCACGAAACCTGTCGCGGCGCCGAGCAGATTGCCGAGGACGAAGCCGCGCCAGCCGCGGTGCGTTGCCGCAGGCGACGTTGCTGCACTGTCGGCGCCTGTCTCTCGCTCTTTGCGCGGCGGCAGCCCGAGATGATCGTGTTTTTTCCCCATGTTGTTTCCCTCATGCGCAATTCAATCGAACGCAGCACTTCATCCTGCCGGCGAAACCATCTCAATGCGGCGGCGCAGTCGCGCGCTCCACAATGGCGCGGCCGCCATCGGCGATCTCCACGTCCGCAATATCGGCGAGTGCGCGGTATAGGCGAACGCGTTGCTTGAACGCCGCGTCGCCCGGCAGCGGAAGATCGATCGGCGCCGTGGTCCAGGCGTCGAGAAAACCGCGCGCGGCCGTCGCGACCGCGGGGTCCAACTGCGCATCGAGCATTGCCTCACGCGCAGCTGACAGGAACGCGAGACCTGCGCCACGTCGGTCCGCGCGCTTTTCATGTTGCAACCGGTCAAACAAGGCACTGCGCGTTCCTGCATCGAGATCGCGCATCTGGCTTGCCACGGTGTCGCTGAGCAAGGCGAGTGCCGCGTCGGCGTCGGCCGGCGTCGACGTTGGCGGAACCAGATGCATGCGACCGAGCGTCTGCGCATACGTGCCCTGGTCGAGCGACCAGCGCATGGGTTCATCGCTCGCGTACATCGCATCACGCGGCGCGCTCGCGTGCAGGCGCCCGTGATGCTCGAAGCCATCGAGCATTACGCCAACGAACGCGGCGACGCGCGAATCGAGACGCTCTACCGCACGCGGCACCTGCTCGCCCCACCACGGCAGCGCGAGCAGGGGAAGGGTCGCCGCGAACAGCATCGCCTTGCGCGGCAGGCCGCCCATGAGCAAGGCCATGCCCTGGAACCAGAGGAAGAGACCGAGCATCGCCGATGCAATCGCAGCGGAGGGCTGACTGCTAGCGTGCCGCTTCGTCTCGACGAAACCGGCAGGTTCGGCGTTCGCGGGATCGTGTGGATCGAACGCGAGCGCCATCGTCGCGATCGGCGCGCTCCAGCCAGCGATCGCCTGCTCGACCGGCTGATCCAGCAGAATTTGCAGCGCATCGTAAGCGGTCGCCGGCGTGTCGGCATGCGGCGGCGGATCTTCGGGCGCATGCGAGCTGAGCCATGCGCGCGCATCCGCACGCAGGCGAACCTCGGGCACGGCGAAACCGTGTGCATCGCGCGTCCAGGTGAAGGGCACGCCCACCAGCAGTTCCTTCGGCACATAAGGTGCGGTGAACACAAAGCGGTCGCCACAGAAAGCGCGTTGCAGCGGTGCGCCCCAGTCACCGGCAAGACCGACGACCATGCACGGCGTTGCGTGTGCGTGCAGTTTCCAGTACGGACTGTCGCCAACCTCGGCCGGATCGAATTCGAGCGCGATCCAGCTCGCGCTGACCGCGCCTTGCGCTCGGGCGGTGTAGTGCGCGTAGCGCGCAGCATCGATTGCCGGCTGCGGCCCGAGCTGCCAGGCAATCGTGAGCGTGACCACCGCGAACCCGAGCTGCACCGCCGCTGCAAACCCGGTCAGGCGTCCGAACGCGAGACGCATGGCATTGCCGAACAGGAACGATCCGGCCGTCGCACTCGGGGCGGACGCCACGCCATGCGCGCGCGCCCTGCGCTCGGTCCGTTTTTGCTCCACGTCCGACTGGCTCTCGTCCATGCACGCTTCCCCGGTTTCGTGACGCCGCCATTATCCGCGGATGTGCGAACCGCGATAGTCGCACCGATTAGCGGCAGCAGGCAGTTGGAAACAATTTTCGACTGCGCTTACAGTGGCGGGCAGTGGATGGCTTTTTTTGTCCCGTATGCGACGCGCCACGACCTTTCCCAGCCCGTGTTCCTGCGTGACGATGCCTCACCGTCGCGCACAAGGACTCACCATGAACCCGCAAGAATCCGTCCTCATCGTCATCGACGTGCAGGAGTCATTCCGTCATCGCGACTATTGGGATGCCGTCGACGTGCCGGCGTTTATTGACCGCCAGCAAGCCCTGGTCGACGGCGCCAAGGCGCTCGGCATGCCGGTCGTGCAGATCTTCCACGTCGAACCGGACGGCGCGTTTTCGCTCGTCAGCGGCCACGTGCGCACGCTGGCGCCGCTGTCGATCGCGGCCGATGTCGTGTTTCACAAGCATCGCCACAGCGCCCTGGTCGGCAGTGGCCTGCCCGTGTGGCTGACCGAGCGTGGCATCCGCCGCCTGCTCGTATCCGGCATCCGCACCGAGCAGTGCTGCGAAACGACGACGCGCCATGCCTCGGATCTTGGCTACGAGGTCGACTACGTCAGCGAAGCGACGCTGACGTTTGCGATGACCGATCGGGACGGCCGGCGCTGGAGTGCGCAGGAGATCAAGGCGCGCACCGAACTCGTGCTCGCGGATCGCTTCGCGCGCATTGCGAGCGTCGAGCAGGCGCTCGCACTTCCCGCAGCGAGGCGCGCGGCGTGAGCACCGGCGCGGCGCAACACGTTCCGATCTGGGTCGTGCTGCCGCCGCGCCCGCTGTTGCTCGACCTTGCCGGGCCGCTCGAAGTGCTGCGGCGTGCCAACGTCGAGCAGTCGTCACTGCATTTCGACGTGCGCATCGTCGGCCCACGCAAGCAGCAGGCCAGTTCCATCGGGCTCGTGCTCGCCGACATCGCGCCGCTGCCGACCACGCTCGACGACGACGCGATGGTCGTGCTGGTCGGCAATGTCGATGCGGTCGCGTTTGGCGATGACCCCGCCGATGCGCAGGTTGCGCGCGACGAGGCCGCGATCGTTGCGTGGCTGGAGGCACACGTGCGACCGACGCACCGTCTCGTCACGATCTGCTCGGGTGCACTGCTCGCGGCGCGCGCCGGTTTGCTCGATGGCTACGATTGCACGACGCACTTCAGTTGCTGCATGGAACTTGCCGCGCTCGCACCGCAGGCCAACGTGCTGCTGAACCGCTTGTACGTCGAGGACCGCAACCGCTGCAGCAGCGCCGGCGTGACCGCCGGTACCGATCTCATGCTGCAACTGGTCGGGCACCTGTGCGGACCTGCAGTCACCCTCGCAATCGCGCGCCATCTGGTGATCTATCTGCGGCGCAGCGGCGCCGAGCCGCAGCTGTCGCCGTGGCTGGAGGGGCGCAACCACATCCATCCAGCGGTGCATCGCGCGCAGGACGCGATTGCCGCAAATCCGGCACACGGCTGGTCGCTTGCCGCGCTCGCAAAAATCGCGAGCGCGAGTCCGCGTCATCTGTCGCGTCTTTTCAACGAACATGCCGGCATGAGCCTAACGGACTACATCAACCGGCTGAGAGTTGCGCTCGCGCACGAACTGCTCAGCCACACGCGGCTCGACATGGAGCGCATCGCCGAACGCAGTGGCTTCGCCTCGACGCGTCAGTTCCGGCGTGCGTGGGGACGTTCCCATGCGACGCCGCCGCATGTGGTTCGCAGCACCCTGGGTGACGCGGACCGGCGTCGGCATTGAAGCGGATCGCCGGAGTCGCTCGCGTTTGCCCGGTTCACGGGCCTTTGGCGACCTGCCTCACGCTTGCAACCGGCATCGCGTCACGAAAGCGGGCGCGCGTGCGGGCTAGCATCGCGGCCGAACTAGGGGAATTGACATGTCGTGCCAGCGTCTGTGGGTTGTTGCCATCGCCCTGCTTGCCGGTAGCGCACACGCGCAGCCGTTGCAGAATCCGATCCTGTTCGTCACGCAATTTCCAATCGCCGGTGACTTCACCGCGATCGGCAGCGTGTTCGGCAACCACCGCACCGACATGGAATCGACCGGCCGCGGCGGTGATCTGATGATCCGCTATCCGGATGGCTCGCTGCGCAATCTCACGCAGGAGGCTGGCTTCGGCAGCACGGGCCTGCAGGGCGCCAATGCGATCTCGGTGCGCGATCCGGCGGTATCCTGGGATGGCACGCGCGCGATCTTCAGCATGGTGATCGGCGCGCCGACTGCGCAGTACCAGTGGGGCACGTGGTTCTGGCAAATGTACGAAGTGACCGGCCTCGGCCAGGGCCAGACCGTGCACATCACGAAGGTCGCGAACCAACCCGATCAATTCAACAACGTCAGCCCAACCTATCTTTCGGACAGCAGTGTCGTATTCGTCAGCGATCGGCCGCGCAACGGGGCCGAACATCTTTATCCGCAGCTCGACGAATACGAAGAGGCGCCGACCCCGACCGGCCTGTGGCGCCTGCAACCGGCGACAGGACGCATCGACCTGCTGCAGAACGCAGTGTCCGGCTCGTTCAATCCGATCGTCGACAGTTTCGGTCGCGTCCTGTTCACGCGCTGGGACCACCTCCAACGCGACCAGCAGAACGACGACACGACCAATTCGTATGGCACCTTCAACTGGAGCAGCGAGGCGTCCAACTCGACTGCGACGCCGGATCGCGGCGAAGTGTTTCCCGAGCCGCGCATTGCGGTAAGTGGCTCCAACCTCGAAGGGTTCGGCATCAACCATTTCTTCCCGTGGATGGTGAACCAGGACGGCAGCGGCGAGGAGACGCTCAACCACGTCGGCCGACACGAACTGCACGGCTACTTCGACCGCAGCTTCAACGATGATTCCGCGCTGCACGAGTTCATCGCGCCGGGTTCGCGCAAGATCATCGAGAACATGTTGCAGATACGCGAGGATCCGACCACGCCGGGACGCTACATCGGCGTCGACGCGCCGGAGTTCTACACGCACGCATCCGGCCAGGTGATCCGCATCGATGCGACGCCGACGACGAACCCGGCGACGATGACGGCGCAATACCTGACCCCGCGCAGCACTGACGGTTACTACGACAGCGGCACGCCTCCCGCGGATTTCAGCGGTCACTACCGCAATCCGCTGCCGCTCGCCGATGGCCGCATGCTCGCCGCGCATGCGACCGACCCGCGTCGCGCCGGCAACGACGGCACGCGCGCGCAGCCTTTGCCGCGCTACCTGTTCCGTCTCAAGCGTCTCGCAACGAGCGGCAGTTTCCTTGCGCCCGTCGAGACCCTGACCGCTGGCATCAGCAAGACCATCAGCTACTGGGACCCGGATGTACTGGTGAGCTACAGCGGCCCGCTGTGGGAACTGTCGCCGGTCGAAGTGCGTGCGCGGACGACGCCGCCGACCACGACATTCGCCTTGCAGGCGCCGGAGCAGCAGGCGTTCACGCTCGAGAACGTCGACGCGACGGCGTTCCGCGCCTTCCTCGCTGCGAACCAGCTGGCTGTGGTGGTGGTGCGCAACGCGACCGCGCGCGACAGCGCCGACCAGCAACAGCCCTACAATCTGCACGTACCCGGTGGCGTGCAGACCGTCGCTGCTGGCGGTGGCACGGTGTACGACATCGCGCACATGCAATTTTTCCAGGGTGATCAGATCCGTGGGCTCGGCGGCACCGCATCGCCGAACGAAGGTCGGCGCGTGCTCGCGCAAGTCATGCACGATCCCCTCGCCAAACTGGCGAATGCACCGAACCCGAGCGGGCCGGTTGGCAGCGCACCGATCTTCACCGATGGTTCGGTCGCACTGTACGTGCCGGCTTCGCGTGCAATGGCCTGGCACTCGACCGCGGCCAACGGAACGCCGGTGGTGCGCGAACGCTACTGGATCAGCTTCCGCCCCGGCGAAGTCCGCGCCTGCGACGGCTGCCATGGCGTGAACCAGCAGAACCAGGCAGGCCAGTCTGCTTCGGCAAATACCGCACTCGCGTTTCGCGCGTTGCTCGCGCGCTGGCGAGACCACCAGGTCGACTTGATCTTCGCCACTTCGCTCGAGCCGCGATGAGCGCACCCGCGCGCCCGAAACTCAGAATCGCTGTGCCCTGGCTCGACGGGATAGCTCGATGACGCTCGGCGCCAGATAGAAATTCGTACTAGAAAAGCATCGCCGGCGATACACGCGACTTGCGCAACTCATGCAGGTCCTCGGCGATATCCGCGACGGATGCGCCCATGCGGTACGTGCCGAGCACGTGCTCGGTCGGAACTTCCGGCGCTTCCCTTGCGTGCACGAAGTACACGTCCAGACCCGGGCTCGCCCATACAAGCACGTCGTCGTCGACGAGTGCGGCGTAAATGTTTCTGGCCATCGCGTCGACGTCGTCGAGCAACGAACCCACGGTCGCGCGCGGCCATGGCCCTTTTGCGCTTACGCGACGCACGGCCCGCCTCCGGTTTGACCTTCGTGCTGGCCAGAAGAATCGGGGCGACGCAGCAGATCCGCGCCGATCACGATCCGGAAGTGCTCGACGACACCGCGGTCGGCCGCGTCGAGCAGCACGTGCAGCACGCTGCGGATCGTGCGCATCGCATCGCCCGCCTCGGACAGGTCGACGAGAATGTTGAACCAGGTATAGCCTTGTGGCGATTTTTCGCATTGTTCGAGACGGAACGTAGCGGGTTGCCGCTCGCTTCCGAGCAGGTGTTGCAGCTCTTCCACGCGCGTGATCGTTTCGACCACCGCCAGCGGCCGCATGGAAGCATTTCCTTTGTCGCTGTCGCTCATGTCGGGTCTCTGGGATGGGGGTGCGCGGCACCACTCGTAGCGCTGTTCGTGCCCAGACTCGGCTGGCCCCTGCCGTCGGAAGCGGCCCGTTCATCGAGGGCGGACAAGTCTGCGCATGCGGTCGTTCTCCGTCCTCTGATGAATGCACTAGATGGACTAGTGCATTTGTCCTGATCCGAACAATGGCGCTGCGAACACGGCATGATGCGATGCGCACATTTCTGCAGGTCCGTCCTCTTTCCAGGTTTCTTCGACCGATAGCCCATGAGAAAACGTCCCGTTCCCACTCCCGCCGATCGCGATCAGCTCCGACAAGTCGTCGCCGGCCTCAGCGAGGGCGTGATCCTGATCGAACGCAATCGCAGGCTCGCATGGGCGAATGCCGCCGCCTGCGCGATGCACGGCGTCAACGACGTCAGCGAGCTCGGGCGTACCCTTGCCGACTATCGCAAGCGATTCCAGCTGCACTACCGCAACCACCATCCGGTGCCGGCGGGTAGTTATCCGCTTGAGCGCGCATTTGCCGGCGAACGCTTCAACGATGTCGTGGTCGAGGTCGTCCCGGTCGCTCGCCCGGAACTCAAATGGGTCCATCGCACGCGGAGTCTGGCCGTCAACGACGTGAAGGGCGCGCCCGACTTTCACGCCTTGTTTCTGATTGACGTGACCGACTGGGCCAGTGCGGAACAACGCTTCGAGCGCGCATTCAACGCGAACCCGGCTCCCGCGATGATCTGCCGCCTCGCCGACCTGCGCTTCATCAAGGTCAATCGCGGCTTCCTCGACATGACCGGCTACGTCAGCGAACAAGTGGTGGGCCGCTCTGTTTACGAGATCGACGTACTCGAACAGTCCGACAGTCGCAGCGTGTCGATCGAGCGCCTCGTCGCAGGCGAAACGATTCCGCAGACGGAGGCCGAGCTGCGCATCGCGGACGGCACCTCCAAGCTCATCATCGTTGCGGGCCAGCCGATCGAAATCAGCAACGAAGCGTGCATGTTGTTCACCTTCATGGACCTGGAGCCTCGGCGCCGCGCCGAAAGCGCCTTGCGTCACAGCGAAGAGCGCTTCGAGAAGGCGTTCCAGATGACGCCGGTGCCGACCTTGGTCTTCGATGCGGATCGCTGGGAAATCATCGAGGCGAACGAAGCCTTCGTGAGCAGCGCGGGCTATGCACGCGAGGAACTGGTCGGGCGCACCGTCGACGACATCGGTTTGCTCAGCGCGGACACCGCGCGCACACAGATCGCGAGTGCGCTCAAGCGAAACGGCATTTTTCGCGATATCGAATGCCTGGTCATGCGCAAGGACGGCAACACGATCGACTGCCTGGTCTCCGCCGAAACGGTGCTCATCAACGGCGTCGCATGCGTGCTGCTCGCGCTGCTCGACATCACCCACCGCCGGCGCTCAGAGCTCGAGCTGGTTGCCGCAGTCGAGGCGGTCATGAAGGATGCCTCCTGGCTCAGCGGGCCGCTGATCGAAAAGCTGGCGAATGTGCGCCGCGGCATCGTGCATGAGCGCGGACCGGAGCTTGCCGACCTCACCAATCGCGAACGCGACGTGCTGGCGCTGATTGGCGAGGGTTTGACCGACAAGGCGATTGCCGCGCGCTTGCGCGTCTCGCCGAGCACCGTGCGCAACCATGCGGCGGCGGTCTATTCGAAGCTCGACTTGCATACGCGCGGTGAGGCGATCGTGTGGGCGCGCGAGCGCGGCTTTGCCGGCAAAACCGCCGTCGCTCCCAAACGCAAGGCGCGCGCGCAACGTTGAGCGCATGCGGCGAGCCGCGCGTTTTCATGACCTTACATTTGGCGGGCTCAACCCGCGTGGGTTCGGGAGTATGTTGCGCGCTCAGTCCCGGGAGACGTTTCATGATCGTACGGTGCTTTGCTGCTGCTGCCTTGTTGACGTGTGGACTCGCAACGGTCGCGTCCGCAGAAACCGCAGCCACGGCGAATGCCACGCCTGCGTGGGTGACGCAGAGCAACCTCGATGCACAGTTCCTGCTCAAGGCGATGGCGCAGTTCCACCCGGAGTACGCGTCGCGGATTGGATTCGCCGGCTACGACGAAAGGTCGATCGACCTCAAGCCCGACCTGCCCGCGCGCGAGCGCGCAGCGTTCGATGCGGCATGTACGCAACTGCAACAAATACTCGCATCCGAGACCGATGCCAACGTGCGTCGGGATCTGGAGATCATGATCAAGGCGGCAGAGCGGCGCATCCAATCGAGTCGCCTGCACGAGAAATACATGCTGCCCTACGAAAACGTCGGGCAGACGATCTTCCAGGGCGAGTTCGGTCTGCTGCAGGACCAAGTCGCGCCGGAGCGTCGCGTTGCGGCGCGAAAACGACTTGAATGCTATGTCGGCATCGCGCCCGGCTGTGTGGCACTGACGAAGGAAGCCGAAGCGGCCTACGTCGCGAAACTCTCTGACAAGCATTTGCTCAGTCCGTACAAGGCACAGGTCGAACAGGATCTCGCCAACACTTCGCGCTACATCGATGGTGTGCGCAAGCTGTACGAGAAATACAAGATCGATGGTGCCGAGCCCGCGTTGGCTGCGTTGGACAAGCAGCTGCGCGCGCACGACGCATGGGTGAAGTCGAGCGTGCTCGCACACGCACGCACGGACTTCCGCCTGCCGCCGGAGCTGTATGCGAACAACCTCAAGGACGTCGGCCTCGACATCACGCCCGAGCAATTGATCCGCAAGGCCGAGATCGAGTTCATGGAGACGCGCGCGCAGATGCAGATGCTCGCCCCGATCGTCGCAAGGGCGGAAGGGTCCGATGCGACCGATTTCCACGACGTGCTCAAGCTGCTCAAGAAACAGCAGCTTGGTCGCGACTCCATCGAGCCGTACTACCACGACATCATCAGCAAGGTCGAAGCGATCATCCGCGACCATGGCCTGGTCAGCCTGCCGCAGCGCGCGATGATCATGCGCCTCGCCTCGGAAGCGGAAAGCGCCTCATCGCCGGCGCCGCACATGCAACCGCCGCCGCTGATCGACAACCACGGCGAGCGCGGCAGCTTCATCCTGCCGCTCGGCAATCCACCGAAGGATGGCGGTGCCGGCAACGACGAGGTGTATGACGACTTCACCTGCAAGGCCTGCGCGTGGACGCTGACGTCGCACGAAGGCAGGCCCGGGCACGAACTGCAGTTCTCGGCGATGGTCGAGCATGGCGTATCGCTCGCGCGCTCGCTGTTTGCGCAGAACAGCGTCAATGTCGAAGGCTGGGCGCTGTATTCCGAATACATGATGCTGCCGTTCGAGCCGCCGTCGGGCCAGATGATCGCGCTGCAGATGCGACAGCAGCGAGCCGCTCGCGCGATCCTTGATCCGATGCTCAATCTCGGCTTGATCTCGCGCGAGCGCGCGCACGATGTGATCGTCAACGAAGTCGGCCTGTCCGAGGCGCTAGCGCGCGAGGAGCTGGACCGCTTCATGTTCCGCAGCCCCGGTCAGGCGACAGCGTACTTCTACGGCTATACGCGCCTGCTCGAACTGCGCGCCCACGTCGAACTCGCGCAAGGCAAGGATTTCAATCTCAAGGCGCTCAACGACTTCATCATCGCGCAAGGATTGCTGCCGCCGGACCAGCTGCAGGAAGCGGTGGAGACGGGGTTTCTGCCGCATCCGAAGTAGGCAAACCGCCAGTGGCCACGCGGGTCGAAGCCGTCGGCGAAACCGGGCATTCGATCGATGCGACCCGCTGCGAAAGGCCGGAGTGCATGTCCGGAAACGCTGCCCGGTTGGGTTACCTATGGGAGAACCTCTCGGAGTGCGCGCTATGCGAAAGTTCACGGAACATGCGCACGCCTGCTGGGTCGTCGCGGTTGCGCTGAGTCTTTTCGGGCTCATCGCTACCGTCGGGTACGTTGGCGCCGCCGACCCCCTGCCCTTCCAGGCGCGCTTTGCACCAGGATGGTCGGTCGAGGTTCTGGGCGGGCTTTCCTCCGCCGCACAGGATCAGGCAGGCGGTGTGCGGCAACGCGCGCAATGGAAGGGGTTGGACGGGATGGCCATCCTTGAACTGTCCTGCGCATGGTTGAGTGCGGACGAGCATCCGGATCTCGTCGCCCAATTGACGAAAATATCCGGGGGACTAGCGGACGGCTATTCGAAATTGGGGCTTGCCGTGCAGACGAGCGCGAGCCGCACCCTTTCCAGAGGCGACCGCACCTGGCTCGCTGTCGACCTGCGCGCGAGTGACGGCAATGGGCCCCGGCTCGCACAGACGGTTGCGGTCACGAGCAGCACGCGCTGCTTCATGACCGCCACGCTGAGCGGGACGCCGCAAGCGTTCAAGGCGCAGGCGAGCGAACTGGAGCCGGTACTCGATCATCTGCGCCTGGACTGACTTGCATTCACCCCAGGCGCGCGTCGGTCAGCTTTCGTCATCCACCGGCGCATCCTTCTCGGCCGGCTCGCGGTGCTCGGCCTTGTCGATCTTCTGCTGCGCTTCCTCAGCGCTGTCGCTGACGGACGGCAACGCCGTCGGCTTGGCCAGCAGCAGGTTCGGATCGATGCGCCGGTTGAGCCAGCGGATGCCCAGATGCAGATGCGGTCCGGTCGCGCGGCCGGTGCCGCCAATCTTTCCGATTACCTGGCCACGCTTGACCTGATCGCCCGTCTTCACTGCGACCGAAGAAAGATGAAAACTCATGCTCAGCAGCTGGTTGCCGTGATCGATGTAGACCGCGTTGCCGGTGAAGAACTGATCCGCGGCGAGCACGACGGTGCCGTCGGCGATCGCTTTCACCGGCTTGCCCATGGCAACCGGATAGTCGCGCCCGCTGTGCAGGCTGGTGTGTTCCTTGTCGAAAATGCGATCGCTGCCGAAATCGTCTTCGCTCTTGGGCAACTTGGCCGCCGGCGCGCCCAGTGGCAGCGAGAATCGTGGCGCGGTGTCGCTGCCAGCAAGAACCTTCGCCACCACCGCGCGTTCTGACACAGCGCGCGCGGTGTCTTCACTGGACATGTGCAGGAAACGATCGAGCTTGTCCGGCAAGGGCATGTCCACGGTCGGAAACTCCGCCTTCTGCACCTTGAGCACACCCATGTGCTGCTTGCCATCCACGTCCCACAAGGCGATTTCGTGCGAGCCTGGCGTGGTGCGGATGTCGACCGGGTAGTAGCACACCGCGTCGACGGCCTTGTAGCGCTTGCCGTACACGCCGCATTCCTTTGCTGCAATGCCGGCCCAGCGCGCAACGCCGCCTTGCTGCGCAGTCACGACATTGGCGGCACCCGCACCGCTGGCCCAGAACGCAGCCAACAGCAGGCTCGAACCTGCGAACAGGACAGACTTCATGGCGCGCTCCCCACAGCATGGATCGGAGCGCGACCCTAGCCGGTGCAGACGGAACGCCAGCGGAACGGCGGCGATAGCCGCCCCGGCGCTCGGCAACACGCACTCAATCGAAGCCGTTGGCGAAGATCCTGTCGCCGGCGCCAATCAACATGCAATTGGAGTACTCGGACGTCATCAGTGTCTGCACCTTCAATGTCGTCGAAAACCGGCGTGCAAGCGTGGAGAGGAAGCGCCCTGCCGGGAGGAATTGCGTCGGCTGCGCGAAGCTCCCGTGGCCGCTGGCGTCGGTGGTCACGCTTGCGGACGCAGGGAACGGTGTCTGCCCGCCGCCGGAGCCGCCGGGATCGCAGGCATCGTTGAGGAAGAAATGAATTTCGTAGGTGCTGTTCGGCACCGCATCAAGCGAGCCGGCGACGCTTCCGATCTGGCTTCCAGAGTCCGCCATCACCGAGGTGAGTACGGGATGATTGAGCAATTCGTTGGGGCCCAGATCGCCGTCGCCGGGATCGTTCGGATTCACGCCCAGCGGCGCGAGGTCGAGCGCCAGCCCTCCGTTGTTCGCGCTCGACAGATTGCCGGCATCGACAATGGCAAAGTCATCGATGAACAAGCCGGCCCCCGCATTGTTCGCGATCGCGGCCGCTGTCGGTACGAAGATCAATCGGGAACCGACCGTCACGCCGATCGCGTGGTTGGCGACGAGCACGCCATGCCCGCCGTTGCCCAACGCCTGGCCCGCAATGCCGATGCCGATGCCGTTGCCGATCACGCCGGTGCCCTGGAATGGACTGTCGAGAACCGCCACGCCATCGCTCATGTTCGCGCTGATCAGGTTGTCGTAGATTTTCACGCCCGAGGTGTTCACATCCATGGTGATGCCGCGGCCGCCGTTGGACAGCGCGGCGGCGCCGCTCGCATCCGTGCCGATGTAGTTGTTGCGGATCGTGTGCGACTGCGACAGGCCGGCGCCGGAATTGGACGAGGTCGAGAACATCAGGATCGCATCTGCACCGTTGCCTGAGATCACGTTGCGCGATTGCGGACGCGGAGTGCTGGGACCGCCGTCCTGCAAGATCTGATCGCCGACGACATTCACGACGCAGCTGGTACCGAACACCAGCGCCGGCCGCGCGAGCGCGATGCCATTGCCGCGTGGCAGCGTGCCGGTCGCGTCCGTGCCTATGTAGT
>JBDSXV010000149.1:0-34090 GCA_039926025.1 Dokdonella sp. | reverse complement strand
TCGGACGACAGCTCGAACAGGCGCAGCAGCGTTTCGAAGTCGGTCTCGCCGCGATCACCGATGTCAACGACGCCAAGGCCCAGCATGACCAGGCCGTCGCCAGCGTGATCAACAACCGCAATTCGCTCGATCAGGCGCGCGAAGCGGTTCGCCAGCTCACCAACAAGGAGCCCGGCGAGTTCCACAAGCTGCGCGAGAACCTGCCGCTCGATCATCCGACGCCGGATGATCCGGCCGCCTGGGTGGACGTCGCATTGAAGCAAAACCCCACCTTGAGCTCGGCCGCGCTCCAGGTCGATGCCGCGAATGCGAACATCAACACTGCGCGTGCCGGCCATCTGCCCACGATCAGCGGCCAGTTGAGTTATGGACGGGCGCCGAGCTGGTCCGATACCCGCTTTGGCGGGGTTGGTGAATTCCACGATTTCAGCGGTGACCCGCGCTGGGGAAGCACGGTATCGGTAACCTTGAACGTGCCGATCTTCAGCGGAGGCCTGACACAATCGCGTGTACGTCAGGCGATTTACAACCGCGACTTCGTGCAGGATCAGTTCGAGTTCAATCGCCGCCAGGTCGAAGCGACGACGCGCAACGATTTCCGTTCGGTGATTGCCGGTGCAAGCGCGGTCGAGGCAACCAAGGCTGCCGTGGTATCGGCGCAGAGCTCTGTCGAGGCGACCCAGGCTGGCTACGAAGTCGGCACGCGCACCATCGTCGATGTCCTCATCAGTCAGCAGACGCTGCTGCAGGCACAGAGCTCCTATTCCTCTGCACGCCACACCTTCGTGCTCAGCGGCCTGCTGTTGAAGCAGTCTGCCGGCGTGATCGAGGTCAAGGATCTCGAGGCAATCAACGCGTTGTTGGAATGAGCCGGCAATAGGAAATAGAGAAGAGGGAATCGTTCAAGCGCGGAGCATGGCCAGCATGTCGGCTTACCGATTCCCGATTCCCGATTCCCGATTTCCAGCTTCAAGCAATACGCGCTCGACAAACTCCATCGTGCGTTCTACCGCGCCGCGTTCGCGTGCCATCACACGATGCGCGGCCTCACCCATGCTGCGACGCTCAACTTCACGCGAAAGCAGACGCACGACGGTCGACCCCAGCGCATCGCCATCGACGATCCTGAGCGCGGCGCCGGCATTGATCAGATCTTCGGTGACTTCCTCGAAGTTGAACGTCTGCGGACCGACGATGACCGGGCACGCCAGAGCGGCCGGTTCCAGCAGGTTGTGTCCGCCAACCGGGACCAGGCTGCCGCCAACGAAGGCGACATCGGCAGCGGCATAGAACTCGATCAACTCGCCCATCGAATCAACGACGAAACACTGGCAGGTTGGATCGGCGCCGCCGTCCTCACTGCGTATCCGGGTGCGGAATCCATACGCGCGACATGCGGCGACGATCGGCTTGAAGCGCTCCGGGTGACGCGGCGCGATCAGCAACAAGGCATCCGGAAAGCGACGCAGCACTTCCGCATGCGCCTTGAGCACGGTCAATTCCTCACCTTCATGCGTGCTCGCCGCAATCCAGACCGGTCGTCCGCTGCCGGCCGATGCACGGAACGTAAGGCCGCGATCGCGCACGCCTTCCGGCACGGTCATGTCGAACTTCAAGTTACCCACGATTGCCAAGCGCGGCTCGGCCGCGCCGAGCGAACGCAGACGCTCCGCATCCGACGTCGATTGCGCGGCGACGAAACTCGCACAGCGGATCGCGCGTCGCGCCAACGGCTGGATTGGCCAGTAGCCACGCAGCGACTTTTCCGACAGCCGCGCGTTCGCGATCACGATCGAAATGTCGCGCTCGGCGCAGGTCATGAACAGGTTCGGCCAGATTTCCGTTTCCATGATCACGGCCAGATGCGGGCGCACGCGATTGAGGAATCGCTTGACCGCGGTGGTCAGGTCATACGGCAGGTAGACATGGAACACGCGATCGCCGAACAACTGCAGCACGCGATCGGATCCTGTCGGCGTGACCGTGGTGATCACGAATGGCGATTCGCGATAGCGCAGCATCAACGCTTCGATCAAGGGCACCGCGGCGTTGACTTCACCCAGCGATACTGCGTGGATCCAGATGCTGTCCCTGATGCCGGGGTCCGCAAAGAAACCGAAGCGCTCACGCCAGCGCGCGAAATAGCCGTGGTACTTGAAGCCACGCGCAGCCAGCCGGTAGACGACAAAGGGCGTCAGCAGGTACAGAGTGAGGGTGTAGATGAAGCGTTGGAACACGGGGACATTCGGCGCAGAAGGTGCCGCAGTATAGCTACCGGGGCTGACGGCTGAAGCCCGGGTTGCACGGTGGCTTCCCCGGCTCCACTGGTCAAGCAGCGGCGGCAATTTCAATCTTCGTACAGCCTTTTCCGCTCGCTCTTCTCAGTCATCATCCCTGCTTCCCTCATAATCGAACGATGCCGCAGTCCGCACCGCCGTTTCGCACCACCCTGCTCGCTCCGCGCCACTGGCCTGCCTGGCTCGGTTTGGGCGTGATCGCACTCATTGCCGGACTGCCGTATGCGTGGCAGTGCGCGATCGGTCGTGCGCTGGGCTGGCTGGCTGCACGCCTCCTCGGCGAACGCCGACGCGTCGCCGCACGCAATATCGATCTGTGCTTCCCCCAGCTCGATCACGCTGCACGTACCGAACTGCTGGAAGAAACGCTGCGCGACAGCGGCATGATGCTGATCGAATTCGCGCTGGCCTGGATGGGCTCGGCCCGCGCGATAGGCCGCATACCGCTGACCGTTGAAGGCCTCGAACACCTCGCCACCGCGCGCGCGGCCGGGCATGGCGTACTCCTGGTCGGTGCGCACTTTTCCCATCTGGAACTTTGTGCGCGCCTGGTATCGCAGCGCATTCCGATCGCCGGCATGTACCGCGAGCATGCGGATGCTGCATTCGAGTGGGCAATCAAACGTGCCCGACTGCGCTACGCGGATGCGATGTTCACCAAGGACGAGTTGCGCCAGACGCTGCGCTACCTCAAGGACGGCGGCACAGTCTGGTATGCACCTGACCAGGACATGCGCGGCAAGGACATCGTGTTCGCACCATTTTTTGGCGTACCTGCTGCGACGATCACGGCGACGCACCATCTTGCCCGCCTGTCAGGCGCGAAGGTGATACCGTTTTTTCATCGCCGGCTTGGCGGGGGCGGTTACGCGATCCGGCTGGAAGCACCGATCGAACCGTTCCCGACCAATGACGCCGTCGGCGACACCGCATGCGTCAATGCCTGCATCGAACGCATGGTGCGCGAAGCGCCAAGCCAGTACCTTTGGCTGCACAAGCGCTTCAAGACGCGACCGCCTGGGGAGGCGGACGTCTACTGACCGGAGCAAACCAGGCCGGAACCAAGGGGAATGGAATGGGTTTCATGATCGTCATCGCGTGCTGCTTCGCCGGCATGGTCATCGGTGGCATGTCCGGCAGCGATGCCATGGTTACGGCCGGCTTTTTCTTCGGCCTCGCCGGTGGCCTGATGCTGGTCCACGTGCGCAAGCTGTCCGCACGCATCGATGCGCTGCGCGGCGATGTCGATGCGCTGAGGCAGGTGCAGCGCGCAGAGTCCGCACCGTTACCGCGCGCGAGCCGCGAAGACGTTGCGCCGTCCGCGACGGCGTCGAAGCCTTCGGTCCCGACGCGAACGAGTGCGCCGCCCGTGCCGGATTGGACCGCACCCGTGCTCGATCTGCGCTTCGATGAAGCGAGCTCAGCCATGCCGCCTGTCGCACCGATTCCATCGGCCGCACCCCGACCGCCAACGACTCCGACGACACCTCGGCGCGTTATCGTCCCACCACGCCGGCCGAGCAGCCCGGATCCATTTGACCGCGCGATCGCGTGGGTGAAACGCTGGTTCAGTGAAGGCAACGTGCCGGTCAAGGTCGGCATGCTGGTGCTGTTCGCCGGCGTCGCTGCGCTGCTCAAGTACGCGTCCGATCAAGGTTGGCTCACCTTGCCGATCGAATTGCGCATCGCCGGCATCGCCCTTGCCGCGATCGCCGCCCTCGTGTTCGGATGGCGCGAACGCGCACGTCGGCGCAGCTTCGGCTTGAGCCTGCAGGGCGGCGCAATCGGCGTGCTGCTGATGACCGTGTTCGCATCGTTCCGTCTCTATCACCTGCTTCCGCCCGCGGCTGCCTTCGCGCTGATGCTGATCCTCGTCGCGGGCACGGGCGTACTCGCCGTGCTGCAGGACGCGCTCGCACTCGCGGTGCTTGGCATCCTCGCCGGGTTCGCCGCACCGATCCTGATCTCGACCGGCAGCGGCGACCACGTCGTGCTGTTCTCCTACTACGCGTTGCTCAACCTCGCGATCTTCGCGATCGCCTGGGTGCGGCCATGGCGCGCGCTCAATCTGCTTGGTTTCGTCTTCACCTTCGCGATCGGCACCGCCTGGGGGGTGCTCAGCTACCACAGCGAACTGTTCGCGAGCACCGAACCGTTCCTGCTGATCTATTTCGCGATCTACCTGGCGGTTCCGATCCTGTACGCGCGCAAGCGTGAACCGACGCAGCGCGATATCGTCGATGGCAGCCTCGTGTTCGGCAATCCGCTGCTCGCGTTCGCGCTGCATGCCGCGTTGCTCAACGGCGAGCGCATGCCGCTCGCGTATTCGGCGCTTGCCCTTGCGGCGATCTACGCCCTGCTTGCATGGCAGCTGGTGCGACGCGAGCGCATGCGCGTGCTGGGCGAAGCGTTCGCCGTGCTGGGCGTCGGCTTCGCGACGCTTGCGGTGCCGCTCGCACTGAGCGCGCGCTCTACCGCGTGCACGTTTGCGCTCGAAGGCGCTGCGCTGGTCTGGCTTGGCCTGCGCCAGCAGCGCGTGCTGCCACAGGTGAGCGGATGGCTGCTACAGGCTCTGGCCGCGCTGGCTTTCCTGGCCGCAATCGCGTTCGGCGCGCAGGGCAGCGAGGCGACACCCATTGCCAACAGTTTCTTCATCAGCGCCGTGCTGATCGCTGCCGCCGCTTTCGTCAGCGCCTGGCTGTACGCACGCGCTGGCACACGCACACCGCTGGGACTGCTGATGTATCTGTGGGGGCTTGCCTGGTGGCTCGGCGCGGGTCTGCACGAGATCGACCGTTTTGTACCGGAGCCGCTCCACGCGGAGGCCTTGCTCGCGTTTTCCGCGTTGACCGCAGCGCTGGCGGCGATTGCGTTCGCGCGTACGCTGTCCGGCGCAACGGCATGGTCGTGCGCGGTCACGCTCGCCGTCGGCGTCGCCCTTGTATTTCTGTTCGCCGACGTCGGCGCGCGCCCGTTTGCCGGATGGGGCCTCGCCGCCTTCGCGACCTATGCCGTATCGGGTTACTTCACGCTGCATGCACTGCGTGAGGCTCGCGGCCTGGTGCCTGCACTCGCGCAGATGAGCTGGCTGTGGACTTGGACCTTTGCCTTCGCGCTCGCGCTGCGTCAGTTCGGCATGGATGGCCATCTCGGGGCAGGCTGGCTCGATGCGCTCACCACGCTGCCTCTGCTTGCCGCGTGGGCGATCACGCTCGTGCGTCCGCAATGGATCGCGCCGCCACTGGCTCGGCGTTTTGATGAATATCGCGGCGTGCTGCTCGGCCTGCAGGCAATGGTAGTGACCTGCACGTTTGTCCTGCTGCTGCGGGAGGCGGGTGACAACATGCCGCTGCCGTTCATCCCGATCCTCAATCCTGTCGAACTCGTCCAGCTCGGCGCGCTCGCGTGTGCAGCACGTTGGCTCATCGATTCCGCCGCACCGGACGAACTCGCACGACGGCGCGGCGTCGTGCTCGCGATTGCCGGGTTCGCGTTCATCACGGTGGCTACATTGCGTGCGGCGCACCAGTTGGGCGGCGTCGCATGGGATGCGCAGCTGTGGGATTCAAACCTGGCGCAGACATCGCTGACGATGGTCTGGAGCGTGCTCGGTGTAATCGGCTGGGTGCTCGGCTCGCGTCGCAGTCAACGCGTGCTTTGGCTCGCCGGCGCGCTGCTGATGGGCGTCGTGCTCGCCAAGCTCCTGCTGGTCGATCGCACCCATCTGGGTAACCTGTTCGGCATCGTCTCCTTCATCGCGTACGGACTGTTGTGCACGGTGATCGGGTATTTCGCACCGGCACCGCCGCGCTCCACAGAAACACCCGACGGGGCGGCGACATGAATCGGCGCTTTGAACTTGCGTCATCCCTCTCGGCGCTCTTCGTCGCATCATCCGCATTCGCTGGCACGCCGGCTGACTATGCCTACGCATTCCCGATCGAGACGCCCGCTGCTGCCAGCAACAGCAGCGCGTGGCGCATCGAATTGACGCCGGCAATCTACGCGTGGACGCAAGACGCATCGCTGCGCGACATCGAAGTCTTCAATGCTGCGGGTGCACCGGTGCCGTTCGGACGGTTCACCGCCGCACCCACAGCCACTGAACGCGAGCGCCACGCGGCATTGCCGTTGCTCGACTTGCCGGCTCTTGCGTCGCCGAAGAACGCGAGCGATCTGCGCCTGATCATCGACCGCGACGCCGACGGTCGTTTGCGGCGTATCGATGCCGGTGACAAGACGCCCAGCGAAGCGAAATCCGTTGTCAGTGAATGGGTGCTCGACGCCAGCGGGTTTGATCATGCGATCGACCAGCTCGTGCTTTCCTGGAGCACGCCCGCAGCGGGCATCGTCGCTCGCTTCAGCGTCGAAGCTGGCGACGACTTGCAGAGCTGGCACGGCGCCGGTAGCGGCACCGTGCTCGCGCTGGAACAGGAAGGCGCGCATCTGGAGCGCCGCGAGATCGCGTTGAATGGAATCCACGCGAGGTACCTGCGCCTGCATCGGCTCGATGACGGTCCGATCCTGGTCGGGCTCGCTGCACAGGTTCGATCGTTCGAACGCGGCCCCGCCACACCCGCGCGAGTATGGATGGACGCGGCCATTGTCGCGGCATCCGCGCAGGACGAGCCGCCAGCGCCCGGCGTTACGCGCTTCGACTATGGGCTGCCAGCGGCGCTACCGGTCGAGGCGGCGCGCATTGAACTCGCGAACGACAATGCGCTTGCCCCACTGACGCTGTCATCGCGTATTCCAGGTATCGACCCGAAATGGAATGTGCTCGCGCAATCCACCGCGTTCCGGCTGCGTTCCGGCGACGAGACGCTGAGCAATGCCGACATCGAAGTCGCCAGTGCATCGCGGCTGCGCGAATTCCGCATCGAGTCGCGCACCCCTCTGGCCGCGGCGCCGCATCTGAGCCTCGGTTTCCAGCCTGATGGCTTCGTGTTCCTCGCCGAAGGTGCTGGGCCGTACACGCTCGCAGTTGGCAGCGTGCATGTGCACCGCGCCATCTATCCGGTTGAAGCCGCACTCGCAAGCCTGCGCGCGAACCTTGGCCGCGACTGGCAACCACCGCTCGCGCAACTCGGCACCGCGCAGCCAAGCGCTGGCGCTGCTGCATTCATATCCGCGCCGACACCGACGCCGTGGCGTCGCTGGTTGCTGTGGGGCGTGCTGGTGGCTGGGGCTGCGCTGGTGGGAGGATTTGCATTGAGTCTGTTGCGAAGCGCGCACCACAACGACAATACCAAAGATTCATAGCCACTTCCGCAGCATCATCATTCCGCGGGAGATCGCATGCAATTCGACATGATGGCCCGAACCTATGACACGTGCGGTGGTCTCGCCGTCTTGTCCCTGGTGCCCGAATTCCTGCTTGCAGACGCACCGGACTTCGGTACGGCGATCGCCGAACTTGGTATTACCTTTCATTTCTCTCACAGCGGCCCGCCCCGCCGCTCTTTGACAGATTTGTTTGCCAATTTCCAAGCGTACCGGCAGTCGCTGCCGAAGGTCGTTTTCAGGCGCAAGCGAGCACAAGCAGAGATCTACATCGCGAGCGATCTGATTGCCGGAGAGGATTGGCGCACAGCGAGCGATGTTGCACCGCCCTTGTTCAAGCGCGCCGTGGTCGAGACGATTGCCGCGCTCCGCCTGCTCGGTAAACGCCTGACGCTGAAAGACGATTTCGACCTGCCCGCGTTCCTCGCACACTGCCATGAAACCCTGATCCGCTTGCCATCAACGCAGGATGAACTCAATGCGTTCATTGAGGACAGCAAGCGCCGATGGACAGCGCGGCAGGCATTGATCTCGCCATGGGACAAGCTCGCCATCGACTGGCGCGATTTCCATCCGGACGCCCGCACGATCCTGGATGATCCGTTCTATTGGGACTGCGCGAACGATTTCGCGCCGCACGGAAACGACACCGGCGCTGACTTGCTGGAGGACTATCGCAAGTGGCTCCGGCGTGATCCATCGGGCGATCCGGTTGGTTTCCACGCACGGCTTGTGCGTCGTTGGGGTTTTTCGGAAGGACCTTCAATGGAATCCGAACGTGCGCTGGTGGACGAGGCGGCAGTCGCGCTCGCGTTTGCAGAGCTGAAAATCCGGGCGGCGTGTCGGCCCGCAGCAGCGGTGCTAGCGAAGACGGCGATCCAGAGGCAGCGGCGTCAGGCGAACGAAGCTGCCGATTGGCCTCATCGCGATGAGAGATTGAGGAGCCTTGACCTGCTTGAAGCCAAACTGTCAGCGGTTGGATTCGACACTGCTTGCGCAGACTAGGGTCGATACTGCGGGGGTATTCTCACTTGCACCATCCTCAGACGCCCCTCGCGGTTAAGGGGGGAGCTTTGGACTAGCGTGATTCCTGCCGCGCACCCAGCGCCGCGCAGTAGAGCGCCAGCAGCCACCAGAACAACAAGCCCCACCACGCCGAATAAAACGCGAGATGCGTGTTGATCGGAAAGCACATTGCGATCAAGGCGAGCGCAGGCGCGAGCGCACGTGCGCGCGCTTGCACAGCCGCGCGCGTCCACGCGCGTAGCGCGAGCCATGTGCCGGCAAGCCAGAATGCGAGGCCGACGACGCCGGTCTCGCTGAGTATTTCGAGCACGATCTGGTGCGCGTGCGAGGCGCCGGTGTCGCTGGCCGTGTCGATGAAGTGATCGTGCGCGGCCGCGTAACGGGGATACGCGTATCGAAAACCGCGTGCGCCGACACCCGTGAGCGGATGCGCTTCGCTCATCGCGATCGCCGTGCGCCAGATGCTGAGGCGCCCGGCCGACGCGTAGTCGACCGCGGCTTCTGTACCGTCCAATGCCAGCAGACTGCGTTCGATGCGTGCGCCGAAGCGGGTCGAGTCATGCCACGCGAATGCGGCGATCGCGCCGATCCCAAGTGTGAATGCAGCGAGCACGGCGATGAATCGACGCGAATCGCGCGTCTCGAGCCAGGCGACTACGATGCCAACCAGCGCGTACGAAACCCACGCGGCACGCGAACCGGCGAGCAGGATCGGCGCGGCCAGGAACACGAAGGAGAGCGCAAGACCGCGCCTACCAAAGCGCGCGCGGGCAGCCAGCAGCACGAACGGTGACAGCACGGCGAGCACCGGTCCGAGCTTGAGGTTACCCGCGCCGAAGATGCCGGAGATGCGTTCCATCTCGGCTGCACCGCCGAGACTGAAACCGGTCGCCATCTGCACGTAGGCATCGAGTGCCCACAAGGCGACTACGACTGCAATCGCAGACGTCACCGATGCCCAGCGCGATGCATCGCGCAAAGCCCACATCGCAAACAGCGCGAACGGCAGGAAGCGCAGCGTGGTGGCGACGGTCGACCAGGTCTTCGCCGGTTCGACCGCCGCGAAACCCGACAACGCGGCAGGCACCCAGTAGCAGGCGAACAGCATCATGACGAGATTCATCGCATCGTCGCGTGATGCGATCCAGCCCCGCGCAAACAGCACGAGCGCAGCAATGCCGCCACACGCGAGCGGCAACTCGGCTGTGCGCCCCAGGGGCAGCAGCACGAGCACGGCGAGCACGAGCAATGCAGGCCAGACAGCTTCGAGGGCGATCGGATTCAGTGGCTCGCGCATTCGATGGACACGCCCAAGGTCAGGGTTCTCAGACTGCCCTGCGCCCAGGACCAGGACCAACGGTTGATCTAGCGCGGCACGATTTCTTCATACAGCGCGAGTGTCACCGCCTGCATGTCGGCGAGTCGATATCGTTGCAGAGGCGTGATCGCCGGTGCCGCGCGCAGAAGTTCGGCCGCGCGTTCGGCGAGGCGGCGGCGATCGCCGGGCGGCACTCGACCGGCCGGGTAGAGGTCGCTGAGCAATTCGCCGACGCCACCGTGGTCGTAGCCCAGCACGGGCCGACACAGGGACAGAGCCTCGACGACCGTTCGCCCGAACGACTCCGGCTTGTTCGACAACTGCAGCACGAGCGAGGAAATCGCGTAAACATCGCGCGCGTCATTGCGCTGCGCGCTGATCACGATCCAGTCGGCGACGCCGCGTTCGGCTGCAAGGCGCTCCAATTCCGTCACATAGGCTTCGCGCCCGGGCTGACGCGCACCGAGCAGCAACAAACGTGTCGAGATGCCACGCTCCTTCAGCTCGGCGACGAGTTCGATGGCATCCGCATGGCCCTTGAGTCGCGTGCCGCGGCCGGAAAGGGTCAATAACGGCGCGCCGTCCAGCTGCGAGAACTCGGCAAAAAACCACTCTCGCCAGGAATTGTCGGGCTGGTAGCCGTACGGGAAGTCGTCCGGATCGACTCCGCGCGGGATCACCACCAGCTTGGCCGGATCGGTGCTTGGGTAGTTGCGCAGCAGATAATCCCGCACCGTGTTCGACACGCAGATCACGCGTTCACCGCGCGCCATGATCGAGCTGTACCAGCCGGGGCGGTTGAGTCCGTGTGCGGTAGTGACAAAATGCGGCCGCGATGACAATCCGCGTAACGAAAGCCAGCCGAGCCAGGCCGGCATGCGTGAGCGTGCGTGCACGATGTCGACCCGTTCGCGCTTGATCAGCGCACGCAGTTTCGGCACCTGCAGCAGGCTGCGCAACGACTTGGCACCGATCGGCAGGACGATGTGCTCGCTGCCTTCAGCAAGCAGGCGCGGCACCATCTGCCCACCACCGGAAACAACGATCGAACGATGACCGGCGGCCACCAGGGCGCGCCCGATCTCGAGCGTCGAGCGCTCGGCACCACCCGCGTCTAGCGCGGGTATCAGCTGAACAATGGTCAAGCGACGCCCACTCATGCGTCGATCAGGCCACCAGGTCGAATTCGGCGCCGCAATAGGGACACTTGGCGTGACCGTCCTGTTCAGCTATCGGCAGATACACCTTCGGATGCGAGTTCCACAGCGTCATCGCAGGCATGGGGCAACTCAACGGAAGGTCGCTGGGACCTACCTGATAGCGGTTCTGGGCATTGGCGGGAATAAGCATTTCCGCCGCGGGATTGGGTCGCGACATGACAGGCTCCATCGACGAGTCCGCCAGTTTACCAGCACGACGCGTGCCAACTACGTCACATTTTTTGCGTGACGTGGCTCACACCCGGCGCGAGAACCGATCGTGCCGCGTCGCTGCGTCTTCTGACCTAGAATGCGGCGGTTGCACTACCTAAACCGAACCGGGAGGGAAACGTGGATATCAACAAGCTGATCGCGCGAGTCAAGGCCATCCTGCTGACACCGAAGACCGAATGGCCCGTCATCGCAGGCGAGCAGACGACGGTTGTGGACTTGTACAAGAATTACATCGCGATCCTCGCCGCGATTCCCGCCATCGCGGGTTTCATCAAGGGCAGCCTGATCGGTTACAGCATGTTCGGCATCCACGTTCGGGCGCCGATCGGTGCGGGCATCACGTCAGCGATCGTCAGCTATGCGCTCGCATTGGCACTTACTTACGTAATGGCGCTGATCATCGATGCGCTGGCGCCGACTTTCGGCGGCGAGAAGAACCAGGTGCAGGCGCTCAAGGCCATTACCTATTCGTACACTGCAAGCTGGGTCGCCAGCATCGGCCTGATCCTGCCGGGCATAGGCTGGCTCATCGCGCTCGCGGGCGGTATCTATGGAATTTACCTGCTCTATCTCGGTCTGCCACCGACCATGAAGGCGCCGCAGGAAAAAGCCGGTGGCTATACTGCGGTCAGCATCATCATCGCGGTCGTGCTCGGCTGGATCATCGCGCTCGTCGTCGCCGGCATTGCGGGCACCGGCGCGATGATGAGCGGCGGTCTCAGCGGCGCAAGCCTGGGCGGAAGCACCAGCGAAGTCACGATTGACAAGGACAGCTCGCTGGGCAAGCTCGACGCTTGGAGCAAGCAGGTGACTGCAGCCGGGAAGCAGATGGAATCGGCGCAGAAATCCGGCGATGCCGAAGCCACGGGCAAGGCGCTCGGCGCGGTGATGGGTGCCGCAATGGGCGGCGGCGACCAGGTCGAGGCGCTGGCGCCTGACGTGCTGAAGCCGTTCGTGCCGGAGACCCTCGCGGGTCTCAAGCGCACGGATTTTTCGGCCGAGCGAAACGGCGCCATGGGCATGCAGATCTCGGAGGCGCACGCGACCTACTCCGACGGCGCCGACCGTTCTTTGCGCCTCGAAGTCACTGACATGGGGACGGCCAAGGGTCTGATGGCGATGGCCGGCTGGGCCGCGATCGATTCGAGCAAGGAAACCGATCACGGCTACGACAAGACCTACAAGCAGGACGGCCGCATCGTCCATGAAGAATGGGACAGCCAGGACAAGCGCGGCGAGTACGGCATCGTGCTAGGTGATCGTTTCTCGGTGAAGGTGTCCGGCAACGCTGACAGCATCAATGACATCAAGGCTGCCGTTGCGAGCATCAATCTCGCCGGCCTCGAGGCGCTCAAGGGCCAAGGCGTCAAGAAAGGCTGATTCATCCGGGACTTTGCGCGCCGGCCATTGTGGGAGCGGCTTCAGCCGCGATGCTCTTGATCTTGCACAAGCATCGCGGCTGAAGCCGCTCCCACAATGGCATCGCTACTCCAGAGCCCTCCCCTTCAAGGGGAGGGTCGGGGGATGCCATTCAACGCATCGCGGCTGAACACACGCCCACATCAGCCCTTCGGCTGCGGCTTCAGGCTCTCGGCATACGCCTTCGCATCGATCGCCTCGGTCGTGATGTGAATCTTGATCTCATCGCTGACGTTCGGCACGTACTTGGCGATGCCGAACTCCGAGCGCTTTATCGTCGTGCTCGCGTCGAAACCCGCTGCCGCCGCCTTGCGCATCGGATGCTCACCGACGTGGTTCACCGTCACGTCGAGCACGACCGGCTTGGTTACCCCATGGAGGGTCAGGTCGCCCGTCACCTTGAGATGATCAGCGCTCGCGCCCTTTTCGACCTTGGTGCTCTTGAAGGTCGCATTCGCGAATTTCGCGGCGTCGAAGAAATCCGGCGACTGCAGATGTTCGTTGAGCTTCGCGACATTGCTGTTGACACTGGCGATCGCAATCGTGACGTTGAGGCTGGCCTTGGTTGGATTGGCCTGATCGTATTCGAGCGAACCTTCGACCGTGCCGAATTGCGCGCTTGGATTGGAAAAGCCGAAATGGTTCCAGCTGAAGAGGACCTGGGTATGGCCGGGATCAAGGGTGTAGCTGCCTGCGAACACCGGCGCAGACGCGAGCGCGAGCGCAGTGGCGAGAGCAATGCGACGAATCATGGAAGATCTCCTCGTGATGAAATGGAAGAATGCGAATGAAGCCTGCGCGTCGCGGAACCGGTTGTGAATGCTTCCTCATCCCGCTATCGATTTCCGCTGGCCCAGCTGTGAGGCCTAGCTTTTGACTCCGAAAGAATGTGGCAACATAGTCATCGCCACAAGCCTCGCCGTCGGGAAACATTGTTTCCTCACAGATAACGATCAAGGCGTATCGCGGCGCCAGCGCGCCTGCATTACGCTGCGACCATGAATGCATCCCCTTCCGCCACGACGTGCTGGGCGATCAGCGACGGCGCCGCCGGCAACGAGCGCCAGGCGATCTCGCTGGCGCGCGCGCTCGGACTCGCTCCTCGCGTACTGCGCGTTCGCCTGCGTGCGCCGTGGAGCCTGTTTGCGCCACACCTGACGCTTGGCGCGCACGCAGCGATTGTCGACGAACAGGACAATCGACTCGCCGCGCCGTGGCCCGACATCGCGATTGGCTGCGGCCGGCGCGCGGCACTGGTCACGCGCATGCTGCGCCGGTGGAGTGATGCGCGCTGCTTCACCGTGCAGATCCTCGACCCGCGTACTGCAAGCGGCGCATTTGATGTCGTCGTCGCGCCCCAGCACGATCGCGTCAGCGGAACGAACGTGCTGCACAGCATCGGTGCGCTGAACACGGTCGATCGCGAATGGCTCGGCAACGCGCGCACGCATTTCGCGCGTTTCGCCGACTTATCGGCGCCGCGCACCGCCGTGCTGGTTGGAGGATCAAACCGCGCGCAGCGGCTCGACGACGCGTATTTCGATGCCCTGCTCGACCGCCTTGCCGCACGCTACGCGACCGACGGTGGCAGCTTCCTGGTCAGCGTGTCACGCCGCACGCCGACAGCAACGACCGCGCGACTGCGTGCCGCATTCGCACGTTTCCCGGGCGTTTTCTGGAGCGGCAGCGAGGACGGCGAAAACCCGTATGCCGGTTTCCTCGCCTGGGCCGAGCGTATGGTGGTCACGCCCGATTCGGTCAACATGCTGAGCGAGGCGAGTGCGACCGGCAAACCGCTCTACACGTTCGCGCCGCGGCCGATCGCCGGCAAGCTTGCTGCATTCCATGCAGAACTGCGCGCGAGCGGCCACCTGCGCCTGCTCGACGGCGATGCGCATCCGCCGCAACCCGAACCGCTCGCGGAAACCGCGGCCATTGCCGAGCTGGTGCAGCAACGCTGGCGCAGGTTCGTCGAGCGCTGACGCGACTCGCGAAGTTGGCTGCGCACCACACGATACTTTCGGCCCGGTTGCAGGCGCTCCATTTCACCTAGCATCGCCGGATCATTCGATGGGGATCGATCATGCTCGCCTTCCGACTTGCCGCGCTTGCGGCTGCTCTCGTCGTGCTGCCCGCGTTTGCCGCGGACAAGAAAGATGACAAGCCCAAATGGGACGTCAACGCCACGCACGGGCCAACCAAGACGATCAAGTTCAGCACCGACGAAGGCACCTGGATCGATCTGGACGTCAGCCCCGACGGACGCACGATCGTGTTCGACCTGCTCGGTGACCTGTATCTGCTGCCGATCGAAGGCGGCGCAGCGAAACGCCTGACGTCGGGACCGCAATTCGACGTGCAGCCACGCTTCTCGCCCGACGGACGCGAGGTCGCATTTACTTCCGATCGAGGCGGTGGCAACAATCTCTGGCGCATGCCGGTCGCGGGTGGTACGCCGACCCAGGTGACCAAGGAAGAACTTCGCCTGCTCAACAATCCGGTGTGGACGCCGGACGGCCAGTACCTGATCGGGCGCAAGCATTTCACCGGAGAACGTTCGCTCGGCGCGGGCGAGCTGTGGATGTATCACCGCAGCGGCGGCGCCGGCCTGCAGTTGACCAAGCAGAAGAACGACCAGCAGGATCTCGGCGAACCCGCCATCAGTCCGGACGGCCGTTACGTCTACTACTCCGAAGACGTCAGCCCCGGCCCCACGTTCGAGTACAACAAGAATCCGCACGGCGTGATCTACGCGATCAAGCGCCTCGATCGCCAGACCGGCGATACCGACACCATCGTCTCCACGCCCGGCGGCGCGGTGCGACCGCAACCCTCGCCGGATGGAAAATCGCTGGCCTTCGTCAAGCGTGTGCGCGAGAAGAGCGTGCTGCATCTGGTCGACCTCGACAGCGGCGATGTGCATCCCGTGTGGGACGGTCTCTCGCACGACCTGCAGGAAGCCTGGGCGATCTTCGGTCCGTACGCGAACTTCGCATGGACGCCGGATTCGAAGAACATCGTGATCTGGGCGCAAGGCAAACTCTGGCGCGTCGAAGCGGCGAGCGGCACGCCGACGCAGATTCCGTTTCACGCCGACGTCGAACAGCTCGTCGCGCAGCCGCTGCGGTTCGAACACACGATCGAGTCGGGCCACTTCGAGCCGAAGATGATCCGCGACGTCGCAACGAGTCCGGATGGGCGCACGCTGGTCTTCCACGCGATCGGGCACTTGTGGACGAAAGCGTTGCCGGGCGGCGCGCCAGCACGTCTGGACGACGACGACGTGCGCGAACAGTACCAACCGTCTTTCCGTGCGGATGGCCAGAAGCTCCTCTACACGACATGGTCCGATGCCGAACAGGGCGCGATCATGGAACGTGATCTCGCCAGCGGGCAGACGCGCAAGATCACGATCAAACCGGGCTTCTATTACGGTGCTGCGTATTCGCGCGATGGCGCCTATGTCGTTTACGCGAAGACCGCCGGCAATTCGATCAACGGCAATCTCAACGCGGGCGAGACCGGCATCTACCGGGTGCCGACCGCGGGCGGCGAAGCGAAGCGCCTGTCGAAGGAAGGTTCCGGTCCGCAACTCTCCGCTGACGGCAAGCGCGTGTATTTCCTGACCGGCGACGGCCTGAAAAAGAAATTGAAGAGCATCGGCGTGAACGGCGAGGATCCGCGCGACGTGTTCGACCTCAAATACACCGACTTCGTGAGCCTGAGTCCGGACGGCCAGTGGGTCGCATTCACCGAATTGTTCAACGCCTACGTTGCGCCACTACCGCAAACCGGCGGCGCGATCGAGCTGTCGAAAGACACCAAGGCGATTCCGGTGACCAAGGTCAGCGCGGATGTCGGCTCCTACCTGCATTGGGCGGCGGATTCGAAATCCCTGCACTGGATGGTCGGGCGCTCGTACCACACGCGCGACGTGAAAGACGCGTTCGCGTTCGTGCCCGGCGCGCCCAAAGATCTGCCGAAACCCGGCAGCGATGCGGGCATCGACGTAGGCCTCAGCATCGCGATGGACACGCCCACGGATACTTTCGCGTTCACCGGCGCACGCATCGTCACGATGAAGGACGCCGATTCCGGCAAGCAGGAGATCATCGAAAACGGCACGCTGATCGTCGAAGGCGATGCGATCAAGGCGGTCGGCGCGAGCGGCGCGGTCGCGATCCCGTCGAACGCGAAAATAGTCGATGTCGCGGGCAAGACGATCATGCCCGGTTACGTCGATGCGCATGCGCACGCGAGCCACTTCTTCAGTGGCGTCGTGCCGCAAGCGAACTGGACCTACTACGCGAATCTCGCGTTCGGCATCACCACGATGCACGACCCATCCGCGACGACCGAGACGGTGTTTTCAGAAGCCGAACTGGTCAAGGCCGGCGACCTCGTCGGCCCGCGCGTGTTCTCGACCGGCACCATCCTGTATGGCGCCGACGGCGACTTCAAGGCGGTCATCGATTCACTCGACGACGCGCGCGCGCACCTGCGCCGCATGAAGGCGAACGGCGCGTTCAGCGTGAAAAGCTACAACCAGCCGCGTCGCGAACAGCACCAGCAGATCAACCAGGCAGCGCGTGAGCTGGGCATGCTGGTGGTCGAGGAAGGCGGATCCACGCTCAACCACAACCTGCCGATGATTCTCGATGGCGTCACCAACATCGAGCACAACCTGCCGGTCGCGCCGCTGTACGGCGACATCGTCAATCTGTGGAAGCAGACCGACGTGCGCAATACGCCGACGCTCGTCGTCGTCTACGGCGGGCTCTCAGGCGAGAACTACTGGTATGAGCACGACAACGTGTGGGAGGACAAGAAGCTTAACCGCTTCTTCCCGCGCGAAACGCTGGACGCACGTTCGATCCGCCGCGAAGCCGCGCCGGAATGGGACTACTACTACACCGAGGTCGGCAAGGCGGCGAAGAAACTGCGCGACGCCGGCGTGAAGATCCAGACCGGCGGCCACGGCCAGTTGCAGGGGCTGTCCGAAAACTGGGAAATCTGGATGCTGGCCAAGAGCGGTTTCAGCAATTGGGCGGCGCTGCGTGCGGCGACCTACGACGGTGCGGACATGCTCGGCCTGTCGGAGCAGATCGGCTCGCTCGAAACGGGAAAGCGCGCCGACTTCGTCGTGCTCAACAGCAATCCGCTCGACAACATTCGCGCGACGATCGACACGCGCTACGTCAGCGTCAACGGCCGCGTGTTCGACGTCGATGCGGACATGGCCGAGGTCGGCGGCAAGCAGCGCAAGGCGCCCGAGTTCTACTGGCAGCGCCATCGTGACGGCCACGCATTCGGCATCGAATACGGCCCGACCGCCATGTGCCATTGCCCGAAGTCGGTGGGGTGGCACGTGCATTGAGACGATGCGCGTGTTCAACGTCAGGAGAAGGCAGGACGTCGTGCAAGTACGCGGATGCCCAACGCGAGCGCGCATGCCGAGAGGATCAGCATTGTCGCAACGGCGAAGGTGGCGCGCATGCCGGTGGCGACTGCGGCAGGAGGCGCTGTCGTGATGTCGGTGGCCGCCGCAGCAAGCGCAAATACCGCGCCCATGACGGATGCCCCGGTGATGAGGCCGAGATTGCGCGACAGGCTGAGCATGCCGGAGATGACACCACGCTGATCCGCGCGAATGCCCGTCATGATGGCCGTGTTGTTGGCCGCCTGAAACAACGCGTAACTCGCGGTCATGACGACGATGGGGACGATATAGCCGGCGATGCCGAATCGCTCCGACAGCAGGGACAGAACGCAAGCGCCGCCGCCCATTCCACCGAGTCCGAAGAGGGTCATGCGGGGTGCGCTGAATCGATCCACGATGCGGCCAGCCGGCACGCCAGCCAGCGCTGCGACGAGTGGCCCGGCCGACAGGACAAGACCAACAAGCACCGCTTCGAGCCCCAGCGCACGCGAGAGATAGAACGGTCCGACCACCAGAGTTGCCATCATCACCGTCGAGACGAGCGTGCTCATGGCGAGGCCTGCACTCAAATCCGGATCACGAAACATCGCCAATCGGATCAATGGCGATCCAGCCCTCCTCTGCACAATCACAAATAAGCCGACACCGCACATCGCCGCGAGCAAGAGGGAGAAGTTGAGCGGACCGAAATGGTGGCCGCCCACCGTCATCGCAAACGCATACGCCGCGAGCGAACAGCCGAGCAGCAGCGTGCCCAGTTTGTCGAAGTCCGCTCGATGCGATTTCGACTCACGGCGATCGACAGGCAGGCTGCGATACGCGAGAACGAAATTCAGAAGGCCCAGCGGCACATTGATGAGAAAGAGCGTTTGCCAGCCGAATCCTGCGATCAGGAAACCCCCGAGCGAGGGGCCAAGGGTGGTGCCGATTGCCGACATTGTTCCGAGCAGTCCCATCGCACTGCCCGTCCTTGCTTTCGGTACGGTCTCGCCGACAAAGGCCAGAGTGAGCGCCATCATGATCGCGGCGCCCATGCCCTGCACGCCGCGCGCGCCGATCAGCAACCACAGCGTGGGTGCCACGCCACACGCGACCGAGGCCACGGTGAACAGCGCGATGCCGGCGAGCAACAGGCGCCGACGCCCGATGACGTCGCCGAGCCGTCCGACACTGACGATCAGCGTCGTGATGGCGAGGAGGTACGCGAGAACGATCCACTGGACTTCGCGGAAGGACGCCGTGAGCGCCTGGGACAGGGTAGGCAAAGCGGCGTTGGCGATGCTGGTGTCGAGCGAGGGCAGAAGCATGGACAGCGAAAGACTGGCCAGCGCCCAACGCATCGGAATGGCGGGCTCCGCGCTTCCAGCAGCTACTGCATTTCCCGCGTAGTGAATGAGCTTCGGCATGAACGCGATGAGTCCCGACTTCAGTTGCTGAAAGCCTAGTTCGTCGTCTGACGTGGCGGAAGACGCAGCATTTGCACTTTATCCATGCGTTTGACGCCATGTCTTGGCTGTGCCACGGTGGCTGCGTGTCCACGCCCGATTTCAACCTGCTCGTCACGCTCAACGTCTTGCTCGCGGAAGGCAGCGTCGCGCGCGCGGCGCAACGCTTGCGGCTGAGCCCGTCGGCAATGAGCCGCGCGTTGGCGCGATTGCGCGAGACGACCGGCGATCCCTTGCTCGTCAGGGCAGGACGTGGACTGGTCCCGACACCACGCGCGCTCGAACTGCGCGAGCGCGTAGATCAGCTGGTCCAGAACGCCGAAGACGTATTGCGCCCTGCGCAGAAACCCAACCTCAAGCAGCTGGTGCGGACATTCACTCTGCGCTCACGCGAAGGCTTCGTGGAAAACTTCGGCGCCGGCCTGATTGCGCGCATCGCAAAGGAAGCACCCGGCGTGCAGCTGTGCTTCGTGCAGAAACTGGACAAGGACAGCACGCCTCTGCGCGAAGGAACCGTCGATCTTGAAACCGGCGTCGTTGGCGCGGCGACGAGTCCGGAGCTGCACATGCAGACCTTGTTCCGCGACCGTTTCATCGGCGTGGTGCGCATCGGACACGCGCTGTGCCGCGGCAAGATCACGCCAGCCCGCTATGCATCCGGCAAACACATCGGCGTTTCGCGACGCGGACTGGGCCAGGGACCGATCGATGAGTCCTTGAGGGCGCTCGGGCTGGAACGCGAAGTCGCCACGATCGTTGGCGGTTTTTCGACGGCGCTGGCGCTCGCTCGTGCCTCCGATCTGATCGCCACGGTTCCGCAGCGACACAGCGGCAATCTGCGTGCAGGCATGCACAGCTTCTCGTTGCCGGTCGCCACGCCAGAGTTCACGCTGTCGATGCTGTGGCACCCACGCCAGCATGCAGACCCGGCACACCGCTGGTTGCGCGGGTGCGTGCGCGACGCCTGCGCGGAACCCGCCGACGAACCTGCGGCAGCTTGAAACCCTGCCGACGGCTGACGTCAGGTTGCGGAAAATCCGAGCCGCGCGACAATGGCGCGTACGCACGCTGCCTGCTGCTCGATCTGCGCATCGCGTGGCATCACGCGCGACCTTCCATCCAGTGTGCAAGCGATTGCGTTCGACAACAACGCTGCGTGCGCGTGCGCAAGCGATACGCCGTCCTCGCCGTCGAATATGCCGATGCGCGTCGCCGCTTCTATCAACTCTGCGCTGTTGCCGGTCGCCAGCAGTTTCTCGTGCGCCCGCGCATGCAGCAGCACGATGCCCTGCAGCAGGAATTCGATATCGACCAGTCCGCCGTCACCCTGCTTGAGATCGAACTGGCGCGCATCGGAACGGTCGCGATCGGCGCGCCAGCGCTCGCGCATCTGCACGATGTCGTTGCGCACGGTGTCCGCATCGCGCGGCATCGCGAGGAGCTCCGCACGCGTGCGTTCGAAGCGGCGACCGAGCGCGGCGTCGCCCGCGAGCGCGCGCGCACGTACGAGAGCCTGCAGCTCCCAGGTCCACGCGCGTTCGCGCTGGTAGCTTTCGTAAGCGTCCATGCTCAAGACGAGCATGCCCTTGCTGCCGTCGGGACGCAGGCGCACATCAACTTCGTACAAGCGGCCCGCACGTGTGAGCACGCCGAGCAGATGCACGACACGTTGGGCGAGGCGTGCGTAGTAGCGCGAACCATCGAGCGGCTTGGCACCGTCGGATTCGCCGCGCGCGCGCTCGCCGTCATAGACGAACACAAGATCGAGGTCGGAGCCGAAGCCGAGTTCGGCGCCGCCGAAACTGCCGTAGGCGATGATCGCCATGCCCAGCGACGAAACACTGGCCGCAGGCCGCCGAATGATTTTTTCATCCGCCGGGATCGACGTCGGTCGTCGAATCGAAGCAGGATGCCCGGACGGGAGATGAGGGAAACGGATGGCAATCGCTTCGATCGCGCCACCGAGCCTTCCGTGCACCGCAACGAGCTCGCTCTCGGCAATCCGCAATACTGCTGCGAGCACCGCTTCGGCAATCTGCGACAACGCGCGCGCAGCGGCGACGCCATCGAGTCTCTGCCCAAGGAACGCAAGGCCAACGCGAAACAGCGCGGAGTTGCGCACTTCCTGGATCAATTCGATCTCCGCTTCCGGATCACGATCTCCGAGCGCGGCAAGCCGGCGAGCGAGCTCGTCCTCCACTGCGGCACGCCCCGGCACGGCGCTGTCGACACGATCGTCGAACAGGTCGTCTAGCAGGAGCGGATGCGCAATCACGCGATCGGCGAGAAATGCGCTCGCTGAAAACACGCTGCTCAGTCGCTTGAGCGCGGCGGGTTGTTCGTCGAGCAACGCCAGATAGACCGATCGTCGTGCGACCGCCTGTACCAGACGCAGGAGGCGCGCGAGGCAGCGCGCCGGCTCCGATTGTGCCGCCGCGGCGGCAAAAACCGCGGGCATCACGCGATCGAGTCGTTCGCGCGCGAGCGCGGACATGTTGCGCAACGCATTGCTGCCGAGAATCGCCTCAAGTTCCGTCGCGGCTTCCGCAGGTTGGTCGAAGCCGACATCGGCGAGCGACCGCGCATCGACCCCCTCGCTGGCCACCAGCACGCGCCAGAATTCTGGCCACTTCGCCTGCGCCTCGCGCGCGTTGCTGCGCGCATCGACTGCCATCAGCGCAGCGAACTCGTCGGCAACTGCGGCACGATGCGTGCGCAGCTCAACCTCCAGATGCGCCCAGTCTGCGTAGTCGAGGGCGAGCGCGAGACGCAAACGTTCCTCTGAACTCGCGGGGATCTCGTGCGTCTGCTGATCAGCAAACATCTGTACGCGATTTTCGAGCCGGCGCAGGAAGCGATACGCCTCGCGCAGTCGCAGTGCACGCGCAGTCGGCATGAAACCCAGTTGCTCGCACGCGGCAAGCGCCGGCAGCAGGCCGCGTGCGCGCAAGGTGGGCTCGCGCCCGCCGCGGATCAGCTGTATCAGTTGCACGACGAACTCGATCTCGCGGATACCGCCCGGACCCAGCTTGAGATGATCGGCGAGGTCCTTTCGCGCGACCTCGGCATCAATCAGCGCCTTCATTTCGCGCATGCCGGCAAACGCGGTGTAGTCGAGATAACGACGGAACACGAATGGCCGCAATGTATCCAGCAAGCGTGAACCGCCGTTGCGATCGCCCGCTACAGGGCGCGCCTTGATCCATGCGTAGCGTTCCCAGTCCCGACCCTCGCTCTGGAAATACTGTTCCATCGCGGCGAAGGAAAGCGCCAGACGTCCGGCATTGCCGAACGGCCGCAGGCGCAGATCGACGCGATAGACGTAGCCGTCCGCACTGCGGTCGGCGAGCAGCGATACGAGCGCCTGGCCGACACGCGCGTAGTAGGCGGCAGCATCGAGCGGACGCAGGCCCTTCTCCTCAGCCGCAGCACTTTCGCCGTTCTCCGCGTAAGCAAACACAACATCGATGTCGGACGAAAAATTGAGTTCGCCGCCACCCAGTTTGCCGAGGGCGAGCACTACCATGCGCTGTACCTGTCCGCGCGCATCATGCACGACACCGTGGCGCGCGCTCACCTGGCGCTCGGCGCCGCGCAACGCCGCTTCGATGCAGGTGTCGGCAAGCACGGACGCACCGGTCAGTGTCGTCTCGACCGCATCGGCACCGTTGACGTCGCGCCAGATCAGGCGCAGCGCTTCGCGCTTGCGGAAATGCCGCAAGGCTGCGCGAAGAGCAGCGTCGTCGCGTGCTTCGGCAAGGACGCCCGCGCGCGCGTCCGCGTGGCGCGGATCACTCATCAGCTGCAGCAGCTCGGGGCCAAGCAAGTGTGGATCGCGCAGGAAGCTCTCGTAAGCGAAATCGCTGGTGAGCAACACGCGCTGCAGGTGATCGTCGACGCCGGCGTCGTCGTAGAAGGGCACGCCGGCCTCGCGACAGGCGAATTCCAGCCGCGACAGGCGTTCGTTGAGGAATGCGGCCGTCGGACGCGGCCAGGGGGGGGGCTGGAGCATGTGCCGATTGTCGCAGCACGTTCGCGCGCAGGGCCAGCTTCATTGAGTTTTCCTTCTCCCGGCGGCAGAGGGAAGCAGGGCCTGCTCAGGCGCCTGCGCACCGCATCGCTAACGAAGCATTAATACAGCGCACTTGCGGTCATGGCATTGTCGCCCGCCTGTCATGCACACCCCTCTCGAAATCCCTCAGCAGCGCGCCCCCACTCGGGCGCGGCGTCATGCCGCGCAGGTGGCCGCGTGCGCCTTGCTGGTCGTGCTGCTCGTCGCGCACCTGGACCCCGGCATCGACTTCGTCGCACCGATGCAGCGCGGCTCCATCTGGCACACGCTGCACACCCTGCTGCTCAACGGGCTGCCGGCAGTGACCGTACTGGCGCTGCTGCTTGCGTTGACGCGGCGCCTGCTGTTGTCGAGTTGGCTTGTGCTGCTCGGCGTGGGTGGCCTCTACACCGCAAACAGCGCAAAGCTCGGCAGTCTGCAGACCCCCCTGTTGCCAGCCGACCTGCGCTTCTTCGCCGAGCCCGGGCCCGCGGTGCAGTTGTTCTCGAAGTATCTGCATGTGGATGCGACGCATGTGCTGCTGATTGCACTTGCGCTCGGCTTGACGGTCCTGCTGTGTCGCGAAAACCGCCTTGCACTGCTCGCGGGCTGGCGCGCGCCGACGCTCGCGGCGCTCGCCCTGCTCGCAGCGGGCAGCTTGATCGTCGGCACTTCGCCTTGGCGACGCGTGTACCGTTCGGTCGAGCGGGGCTTCCAGCCATGGTCGCTTGCCGAGAGCTCTGCACATACCGGGCTGATCGGCAGTCTGCTGCTCTACCACTGGAACATTGGCGGCGGCGACGTTCCGGCAGCCGACCGCGATGCGGCGCTCGCGCTGCTGGAAGTGCATGCGCCGCAACTGCGCAATGCGCTGGGATTGTCCACGTCGACGGCCGAGCTACCCGATATCGTCATCGTGCAAAGCGAATCGCTGTTCGATCCGACGCGCCTGCGCAATGTCCTGAGCGGCCGCTACTTGCCGGCCTACCATCGCCTCGCGCGCGCCGCGAGCAGCGGCGATCTCAAGGTGCCCACGTTTGCCGGCGGCACCATCCGCACCGAGTTTGAAGTGCTCACGGGCGCACCACTCGCAAGCCTCGGCGGCATCCAGTATCCGTGGCTGGAACTCGACCGCGGCTCGTACCCGGGCCTCACCCGTGTGCTCGACGCGCATGGCTATCGCAGCGTGGCGATCCATCCGAACGCGATCGCATTCTGGAACCGCGCGCGCGCCTACCCCGCACTGGGCTTCGGGCGCTTCATCGATGGCGAATCGTTCGCGAAAGATCGCATCGTCGGTCTGTTCACTTCGGACGCGGCGATGACCGATCGCGTCCTCGACGAACTCGCCGACGATGGCCCGCCGCAATTTGTGTTCGCGATCAGCATGGAGAACCATGGTCCGTTCGACTGGCGTCCCGGTCTCGACGCGCAGCGTCTTGCGGCATTGCCGATGCCGGAGGAACTCGAAGCGGACGGGCGCATATGGCTGGGCAACTATCTCTACCTGCTCGATGACGCCGATCACGAACTCGGGCGCCTCGCGGACGCAATCGCGCAACGCAAGCGGCGTACCCTGCTTCTCTTTTACGGCGATCACCTGCCCGATCTCGGCCCGGTGTACGCAAGGCTCGGATTCGATGACGGTCGCGAAGCCACTCAGCAACCAGTGCCGTGGCTGCTGCTCGACAACGCGGATCATCGACCGCGCGCGCTGGATAGCCGCGCCTGGATGTTGCCGGCGCTGCTGCTCGATGCGGCCGGCATCCACGACGATGCCTATTTCAACGTGCTCGCAATCCTCGCGCGCGATCACGACTTCAACCCCGACGACCCGACAACCGCTGCCGGCATGAATGCGCTCGCTCGCCTGCAGCTGCGCGGCGAACTGGCGCCAGTGCTCGACGAGGTATTTGGCTTGTCCGACGAATCAAGCCACGACGGCTGAAGCGAATCTGCGCCGACCTGTGTGGACGATCATCGGACGCGCCCGGTCCGATTGCACCCGCACGAACCTGTCGCCGTGCTTTGCGTGCGCGCACGTTTGCTTCACGTGCATGCACGAACTGACGGCATCTGTGCGGTCCCCATCGTGAGCGGATGTCTCAAATTCCGGCGCTACGACGTTCTATGTCGAGGTCCAACCAACGACCGAGATGAATCATGCAGCCGGCTGCGAATCGAGAACACTGCCTTCCGTTGAGACGGCTGTGTGCCTGTCTGGCTGCCGCACTCGCAATCGGCGGATCCGTGCAAACGAGCGCAAGCCCGCTCGCGGTCAGCAACTGCGCCGACAGCGGAATGGGCAGCCTTCGCACGGCGGTGCAGAGCGCGGTCAGCGGCGACACGATCGATCTGAGTCAGCTTCAATGTAGCCAGATTACATTGACCACCGGCCGCCTGGATGCGGCGGGCATCACGATCCAGGGGCCGGGGTCGGCCAACCTCACGATCGACGGCAATCTCAACGATCGCGTGCTCGACCACGCCAGCAACGACATCCTCACGCTCAATGGCCTCACGCTGACGCGCGGCGCGAACGATCTGTCGGGCGGCTGCGTCTACGCAACCGGCACGGTGATCCTGCACGACACCACGATCACCGCATGCGAGCTGCGCAACATCTCGGGCACGGGCTTCTACAAGGGCGGTGGCATCACCGTGCACGGCGACTTGTTCCTGTACAACTCGACGATCAGCAACAACATCCTGTCGACCGATCTCGGTCACGCGCTCGGCGGTGGCGCCTATGCGTACGGCGACATGGTGGTATCGGCGACCACGATCAGTGGCAACCGGGCCAGCAGTGCGTCCACGCACGGAATCATCGATGGCGGCGGCGCATATTCGTTCCATAGCATGCAGCTGCGCGGCAGTACGATCACCGGCAACACCGCCGAAGGCGTGGGCGCATCGAGTTCGGCGCATGGCGGAGGCGTCTACGCACTCGGCGCGCTGCTCGCGAAGTACGACACCATCGACAACAACCGCGCGACATCGCCGCACGACAGCGGCGGCGGCGGTGCGACCACACTCGGACGCGCCTACATGGAATGGACAACGGTCTCCGCCAATGAAGCCGGCAGCGCCGGCGGGCTGGAGCTGTTCGGCGGCAATACGACGATCCCTTCGATCGTGTTCGACAGCACGATATCGGGCAACCATGCGACCTCGGGATCGGGTGGCGGCCTGCACACGGATGCAGCCATCGCCTTGCAGAACTGCACGATCGCGTTCAACACCGAGCAGATTCCTGCCGGGGCCGGATTGCTGGCAAGCGACTTTGCGGTCGATCTGCAAAGCACGATCATCGCCGGCAACACGGCTGCGTCGGCCCCCTCCGATGTCGGCACCAACCATTCCGGAACGATCGCGGCAAACAGTTCGCACAATCTTGTCGTCATGAGCACGCTGACCTTGCCTCCCGACACGCTGCAGTCCGATCCGCGCCTCGATCCGCTGCGCGGCAACGGCGGCCACACCTATACCCACGCCCTGCGCGCAAACAGCCCGGCGATCAATCAGGGAAACAACGTACGCAACGGCAGCGTCGACCAGCGCGGAATGGGATTCCCGCGAATGATCGGCTCGGGTGCGGATATCGGCGCGTTCGAATTCAACCCCGACGTCATTTTTTCGAACGGCTTCGATTGACATGTGAGCCGGCAGTCCAACGGGACCGCCGGCCTGACGGCAAGGTCGCGCCGCCACTGTGCGCGCATTACACTGCGGCGATCGCTGTGAGGATCGCCCATGCCCGCGACTGAGCCACCTGCCGCCGAGGACGTCTCCGGACCGCCCACGTCGGTGTCCTTCGATGCGGTGTACGACCAGCTGAAGAAGCTGGCCAGCCGCCAGCTCACACAAGGCGCGCACAACACGCTCGATACCACCGCACTGGTGCACGAGGTCTACCTGCGGCTCGACGGCGGACGCGCACTCGCGTTCGAGCATCCTGGGCAGTTCTTTTCCTATGCTGCACGCGCGATGCGCCACATTCTGGTCGACCGTGCACGCGGGCGCATGCGCCAGAAGGCGGGCGGCGACTGGGTCAAGGTCACGTTCACCGCGAATGCCGAGGCGCAGCCGGCGATCGAGAGCGCCGAGCAGGCGCTCGCACTGGAGGAAGCCCTGCTGAAGCTGGAGCAGACCGACGATCGCGCCGCACGCGTGGTCGAGCTGCGCTATTTCGCGGGCCTGACGCCCGAGCAGATCGCCGATGTCCTGAAGGTGACCCGGCGCACGGTCGATCGCGACTGGCGTTACGCGCGGGCATTTTTGCACGCGGCACTCGAATGATGTCCTGACTGCGGCCATTACAGCGTTATCCGAACAGACAACCCGCATGCACGGCGCGCTTGACCACCATGATCGATCCGGCACCGAACCAGCGCGACCTGTTTGAAGCAGCCCTGGCGCTGGCGCCAGAGCAACGCGCCGCGTGGCTGGCGGAACATTGCGTCGATCAAGCCCAGCGCGGTGCGATTGAACGCATGCTCGCCGCTGACGCGGGCGCGCACATGCTCGATCACTCGTTCGATGCCCTGCTCGACGACATCGGCCACGCCGAGGCGGCGGCTCCGACGCCGGGCTTGCGCATTGGCCCGTTCAGCCTGCTGGAGAAGCTGGGCGAAGGCGGCTCCTCGATCGTGTTTCGCGCCGAACGCGAACAAGCCGGCGTGAAGCAGGCAGTCGCACTCAAGCTGTTGCGCCGCGGCCTCTACACGGCAGACGAACAGCGCCGCTTCCGCGACGAGCGGCGCGCACTCACGCAACTGCGCCATCCCGGTATTGCGCGCCTGATCGAAGGCGGCCTCACCGATACCGGCACACCGTACATCGCCCTGGAACTGGTCGAGGGTGAGCCGATCACTGCGCACGCACGCAACCGGCAGCTCAATCTGCGCCAGCGCCTGGATCTGTTCGTGCATGTCTGCCGTGCGGTCGAGGCCGCGCATCGCGCACTGATCGTGCATCGCGACCTGAAGCCGTCGAATGTCTTCGTCACCCACGATGGCGACATCAAGCTGCTCGATTTCGGCATTGCCAAACTGCTCGACGCGGATGCGCGCGGCGACGACACGCGCACCCTGCATGTGCCAATGACGCCCGCGTATGCGGCGCCGGAACAGTTTGCCAACGGCCAGATCACAACCGCGACCGATGTCTACGCGCTCGGCATCCTGCTTGATGAATTGATCACCGGCCAGCGGCGCGAGCACCGCGATTCGCGCACGCCTTCGTCGCGCATCAGCGAACACACGGGGCCCGGCGAATTGCCGGCATCGCCGAAGACGGTGCGCCGATTGCTGCGTGGCGACCTCGACAACATCGTGATCAAGGCGACGACCGCGGAGCCGGAGCGGCGCTACGCATCGGCCGGAACGTTTGCCGACGACATCGAGCGCCATCTCGCTGGCGAGCCCGTGGGCGCGCATCCGCCCTCTTCGTGGTATCGCGCACGCAAGTTCGTTGGCCGTCATCGCGGTGGCGTCGTCACCAGTTTGCTGTTCGTGCTCGCCATCATTGCCGCGCTGGCGGTTGCGTTGTGGCAGGCCCAGATCGCGCGGCGCGAGGCGCATCGTGCAAATGAACAAGCGGCGCGTGCGGAACGGGTCAAGGACACGCTGGTCAGCCTGTTCAGTGGTCTCGATCCCGATGTGCCACCGGAAAAACGCCCCACACTGGAACAGATTTTCGAGAAGGGCATTGCCGAGCTGCGCGCAGACGCGGCCGTCGAACCGGCGCTGCGCGTCGAACTGCTGTCGATCGCCGGTCACGTGCTGCACCGTCTCGGACAACATCAGCGCGGACTCGACCTTGCCGGCGAAGCCGTCGCGGTGGGAGAAACGCAGCTGCGTCCGGATGCCGGACCTTATCTGACCGCCATCGCCACGCTCAGTCATCTGGATTTCTACGAAGGCCGGCTCGATCTTGCCGGCACCCGCCTGGACTCGGCGCTCGATCACGCCGGCGGAGATGCGAACGCCAACTCCGGGCAGATGGATATCCTGGTGGAACTGGCGTCGATCGCGCGCACCAAGGGCGATCTCAAGCAGGCCGTCGGCTATCTTGAAAAGGCGAATGCGATTTACGATCGCCTGCAGCCGGGGCAATTCGACGACCGCGCCTTCGCAATCCGCGGCGAGCTCGCCTACACCTATGCGCAGATGTCGCGCTATGAGCAGGCGTTGCCGATGGAACGCGCGCTGGTGGATAAAGCCGTGCGGCGCTACGGTCGCGAGCACGAGACCAGCGCGCGCTTCATGGGCGACCTCGCCGAATGCCTGACCAAGCTCGGCCACTGGAGCGAAGCCCTGGGCCTGCTCGAATCGAGTGGCGATTTCCTGCGCAAGGCGCTGCCGGCACCCAACCCGTCCTTCTCCAACTGGCTGTACGGCATCGGCTGGATTTTCGCCGACCAGGAACTGTGGCAACCGGCAGAACGCGTATTCGCGGACGCAGACGCGATCATGATTGAGCGGTTCGGCGCGGACTTTCCGCTCGCGTTCGGGCCGCGTGCCTGGCTCGCTGAAAGCTGGACGCGTCAAGGCCGCGCGGAACAGGCGCGCACCGAGCTGGAAAGAATGCTCGCGCTGCAATTGGCGTTGAAGCAGCCGAATGCGCGCGCCATCGCGATGCTGCGTCTGCCACTCGGCCGCGCCGTGCTCAAGCTCAATCAACCCGAACCCGCTCGCGCCTATGCGGAGCAGGTACTGGCGACATTTCGCTCACTGTATGGCAACGACAACTCGCGCAACCTCGAACCTCTCGCCCTGCTCTCGCGCAGCCTCGCTGCGAGCGGAGCGCACGATGCAGCGATGGCCGCCGCACGCGAGGCCGAGAAGATTGCCGCGGCTTCGTTCGCGCGCGGAAATTCTGCGCGCATCCGTGCGGCACTGCTGCTTGGCGACGTGCTGCGCAGTACGCCGGTGGAAGCAACCATCCACTATCGCGCCGCACTCGAAGAAGCCGCGGCCGCGCCCGAACGTCCACTTGCTCTGCTGATCGAGGCGCACAGCAGCCTCGCCGACATCGCCTCCGCAGCTGGCAACAGCATCGAAGCGCGGCGCGAGCAGGACCTCGTGCAAGGTTTGCGCAGCGAATTCGATGCCCAAGCCCACGATGTCGCCAAGCAACTGGACGCGTGGCTGTCCCACGGTCCGGCGTACAAGTGATGCGATACCGGCGCGGCAAAGATCGCTGCGCCGACCCGTAACTTCGGACGGGCGTCGAATGGCAGACGTCGACCCGTCACAACACGTTTATTTGCAAGCCGAGACGCACCGGCCATGATCGAGCCCGCCCGAAACCAACGCGACCTGTTCGAGACTGCGCTTGCGCTGCCCGCGGAACAACGCGCCGCATGGCTGGATCAGCATTGCCGCGATCCCGATCAGCGTCACGCGCTTGATCGCATGCTCAGTGCCGACACGGAAGAGGACGTCCTCGACCGTTCGTTCGACGATCTGCTCGGCCGCGTCGGCGAATGCGAGCCGGACGCCGCCATGCGTTCGCCGGGCGCCAGCATCGGACCGTTCAATCTGCTCGCCAAAATCGGCGAAGGCGGCTCGTCGATCGTGTACCGCGCTGAGCGCGAACAATCGGGGGTCAAGCAGACCGTGGCGTTGAAGCTGCTGCGTCGCGGCCTGTATTCGGAGGAAGAAAAGAACCGCTTCCGGCGCGAGCGGCGCGCACTCGCGCAACTGCGCCATCCGGGCATCGCGCACCTGATCGAGGGCGGCGTGACCGAGGCCGGCGTGCCGTACATCGCGCTCGAATTCGTCGAAGGTGCACCGATCACCGACTACGTTCGCGAACACCACTCGGACCTGCGCCAGCGTCTGCGCCTGTTCGTTGCCATCTGCCGTGCGGTCGAGGCAGCGCATCGCGCATTGATCGTGCATCGCGACCTGAAACCGTCCAACGTGCTGGTAACGGGCGAAGGCGACGTGAAATTGCTCGATTTCGGCATCGCCAAACTACTCAATGGCGATGGTGAAGACGATTCCATGCATACGCAGACACTTGCGATGACGCCGGCCTATGCCGCACCGGAGCAATTCAATCGCGGCCTTGTCACCACCGCGACCGATGTCTATGCGCTCGGCATCCTGCTTGGCGAGCTCGTTACCGGCCGCCGCCGCGAGCACGGCGACACACGCACACCCTCGTCGCAGGTGGGCAGCCGTGTCGAACCGAACGCGCCACCCATGGCGGTGCGCTTGTTGCGCCGGCAACTGCGCGGCGACCTCGACAACATCGTCGTCAAGGCTATCGACGGCGAGCCCGAACGCCGCTACACCTCGGCCGGCGCGCTTGCCGACGATGTCGAACGCCATCTCGGCGGGCAGCCGGTCGCTGCGCATCCGCCTTCGCGCCTCTATCGCGCGCGCAAGTTCATCGCGCGCCACCGCGGCGGCGTCGCGACGACGCTGGTCCTGCTGCTTGCGATTTTCGCGGCGCTCGGCATCGCACTCTGGCAAACCGGCATCGCGCGCAGCGAAGCGGCGCGCGCGGCGACGATCAAGGATTTCCTCATTGACATGTTTCGCGCGAGCGACCCGCGTGTCGCGCAGGACAAGCCACGCGGACAGATCACCGCGCGCGAACTGCTCGATCTCAATGCAGCGCGCATCACGCAGGAATTCGACGGCGATGCGGAAACGCAAATCGAGCTGCTCGGCGTCGCCGCATCGATTTATCGCGAGCTTGACGACGACGCCAGATACCGAGCCCTGCATGCACAGCAGATCGATCTGGCGCGGCGACGTTACGGAGACGCGCATCCCGCAATCATCGATGGATTGATCGACGACGCGCAGCACGCAAGCAACGGCAATGACTACGCCGGCGCACGCAAGGCGCTGGCACAGGCCGACCCGTTGATTGGGCGGGCCGGTCTCGACCGCTCTGTGCAGCGAGCGCGTTGGTGGCAGGTGCAGAGCGGCTTGCTCGCCGAAGACGACGCAGCACGCGAGCAGTCGGATACCGCGCTCGAGCACGCGGTGGATCTCTTTGCGCAAGTCGCGCCAGGCAATCCGGGCTATGTGCACGCGCTGGACAGCTTCGGGTTCCGCGTGCTTTCCAGCGATCCGGCGCGTGCCGAGCAGTTGTATCTGCGCGCGATTGCGGCCGCGGCGAACAGCCGTCCGCGCGATGACGCGGAGCTGCAGCATCTGGCATATCCCGGCCTCGCGCAGTCGCGCGAAGACCAGGGCGACTATGCGGGTGCCGAAGACGCCTACGAGCACAGTGCGGATATTGCGCGCAGGACCTTTGGCGAAAATCACAGCACCGCCTGGGTACCGGCGGCGCAGCACGCGTGGTCGGTACATCGGCGCGGCGAGCGCGAACGCGCGCATGCATTGTTCGATCACTTGCTGAAGTTGATTCCGCCGGACTGGAGCGCCGACTCCTACGACGAATACGCACGCGAGTTCTACGCCGGATGCCTTGCCGCCGAAGGTCGCGCCAGCGAAGCGATTCCGCTGCTCGAAGCGGCGCAACGCGTCTACATCGAAAAGCCTTCGGTTGACTACGAGCTGCGCCGCAATCGCCTGATCCTCGGCGACGCTTACGATCGGGTCGGACGTACCAACGAGGCACGCACGATGATCAAGGCGTCGCTCGACGAACGCATCGCCAAGGAAGCGCCCGATGCGCGCACGGTGATGGACGCACGCGAACGCTGGGGTCGCTTTCTCATCGACCAGCAAGACCTCATTGGCGCAGAAGCGCAACTACGCGAAGTGCTGGCACAGACGCATGGACGCAAGATCGTGACGGCGGCACTGGCCGAAAGTGATCTTGCGCGACTGGCGATGCTTCGCAACGACCTGCCTACCGCGCTCGACGCGAGCGCGCGTGCCGTCGAGTCATTCGAGCATGTGCTGGGCCGGCTGGACGTGCGTAGCGGACCGGCGATCTGGTTGATCCGTTCCGACGTGCTGCGCCGGCATGGCGACTTGCGCGGTGCGCGCGACTGGGCGCAACGCGCGCTGGATGCAAGCCGGCGCTACGACGATGCGTCGGCCACTTCGATCGTGGCTGCTACAGCCGCCGTAAACGCCACCCAATAGAGTCGTGCCTGCACGCCGGTCGGTATCAGGCCATTCGCAGCAGGCATATCCAACTATCCCGAGAAATTTCGTTCCTTGTCTGTGCCCACTCAGCGGGTCTGGTTCGGGGAGCGTTCCATGTTCATCTCCATCCGCCTCGCTTCGACGCTGCTTCCGTCGTTGCTTGTGTCCCTCGCCTTCGGCATTGGTCTCGCCAGCGCAGTCTGCGTGCCCAATGTGCTCAACTACCGCTACGTCGGTGATACCGCGAGCGACGCGCAATGCACCGACAACGACATCCAGTCGGCGATCGACCA
>JBDSXV010000148.1:0-5790 GCA_039926025.1 Dokdonella sp. | reverse complement strand
GATGGGAGCGTTGTCAGCGGAGGTGGTCGGTTCCATGGCGAAGGCGATCCATGTGCGATGGGCGTACGTGGCTGCGTAGCGGTGGTGGGCCAGGCGGTGTCGTGCGATGCCATCGGATTCGGCAACGCGCTCACGCACGTCGCGGTCCGGCGCATGAGCATGGAAGCATTCGCAGCGTCATCCTAGCACTGGCCCGGCGCACGCCGTTTGTGCAATGCGGACGCGCGCCAATCGTATCCGCGTCGATGAAAAATAGCCGGGCCGACGCTCATCCGAACAGTGCGTCCGGCATGTCCGTGAGCGTGGCAGCGCCGCTCTTGATGGCAGCCGCGTGCGTATGGATACGCGGAAGTACGCGAGTGAAGTAGAAGCGCGCCGTATGCCGCTTGGCCGCCTTGAAGTCGGCGGAATGTCCCGATGCGTCGGCCGCCGCAACACTGCGTGTCCACAGATACGCCAGCGCGATGTAGCCGGAATAGAACAGGTAGTCGAATGCGGCGGCACCCATTTCCTCGGCGTTCGTGCTCGCGCGCTTGCCGATTTCCAGCGTGAGTTCGCCCCACTGTTTTGTCGCTGCGGCAAGCGGTCCGATGAATTCCGCCAGTGTCGCGTCGTTCGCATGCGTCGCGCAGAACGTGCCGATCTCGGCAAGGAAATGCTTGAGGCCGACGCCCTGAAGTTGCATGACCTTGCGCCCGAGCAGGTCGATCGCCTGGATCTGGGTCGTGCCCTCGTACAGCGTGGTGATGCGCGCGTCGCGCGCGAACTGCTCCATGCCGTTCTCGACGATGTAGCCGTGGCCGCCAAAGATCTGCAGGCCGTGGTAGGTGCATTCGATGCCGGCCTCGGTGAGGAGGCCCTTGACGATCGGCGTCAGGAACGAGACCAGGGCCTCGGCACGTTCGCGTTCCGTGGCATCGGTCGTGTGCTTGGCGATGTCTTCCTGCAGGTACGCATACAGACCGAGCAGGCGGCAGCCTTCGGCGAATGCTTTCTGGGTCAGCAACATGCGCCGCACGTCGGGCTGCACGATCAGCGGGTCTGCGGGCTTGTCGGGGAATTTCGGACCGGACAGCGAACGCATCTGCAGCCGATCGCGCGCGTACGCGAGTGAGTTCTGGTACGCACGCTCGGTGAGTCCGAGGCCCTGCAGGCCCACTGCAAGACGCGCGGTGTTCATCATCGTGAACATCGCCGCAAGCCCCTTGTTAGGCTGACCGATCATCCAGCCTTCAGCGTCGTCGAAGTTCATCACGCAGGTGACCGAACCGTGAATGCCCATCTTGTGTTCGATCGATCCGCACGCGAGCGTGTTGCGCGCGCCGACCTTGCCGTCCTTGCCGACCTTGAACTTCGGTACCAGGAACAGCGAAATGCCCTTCACGCCGGTCGGCGCATCCGGCAGACGCGCGAGCACGAGGTGCAGGATGTTGTCGACGAAGTCGTGTTCGCCCGCCGTAATGAAGATCTTGGTGCCGCTGACGCGATAGCTGCCGTCGGCTACCGGCTCGGCTTTCGTCTTCAGCAGTCCGAGGTCGGTGCCGCAGTGCGGCTCGGTCAGGCACATGGTGCCTGTCCACTGCCCCGACACCAGCGGCTTCAGGAACACTTCGCGCTGCCAGTCCTCGCCGTGATGCTCGAGCGCCGATGACGCGCCGTGTGACAGCATCGGGTAGTTGCCCCAGGAAAGATTTGCCGCGTCGATCATTTCCTTGAGCGCGGCGCCGACGGTTTCCGGCAGGCCCTGTCCGCCAAATTCCTCGCGCGCCGTCAAGCCGATCCAGCCTCCTTCGACATACTGTGCAAACGCTTCCTTGAAACCCTTCGGTGTGCGAACGCTGTGGGTGGCCGGATCGAAGACGCAGCCTTCGACGTCGCCGATCTGGTTGAGCGGCGCGAGCACGAGTTCGGCGAATCGAGCAGCTTCGTCGAGCACGGCATCAATCAGGTCACGTGTGGCGCTTTCGCAGCCTGGCAAGCGCTTGTAGGTCGATTCGACGTCAAGTACGTCGAACAGGGCGAAGCGCAGATCGGAGAGGGGGGCGGCGTAGCGACTCATGGAATTCTCCGTGACGGGGTCCCGCTGCGTGGTCGTTCCTGCGCGGCGACGTTCGATGGGTTTGCTTCGTCATTCCCGCACTCGCGCGTATGACGATCGGAAAAGGTGATTGAAGCAATCAGCGATACGTGTTCGCCACGCCCGGCACCGGCGACAGCCGGCTCGACGTGTCGAACTTGAAGTTCTCCTTCGGCTCACTGGTGTCGATCGAGCCCTTGAGCTGATAGGCGAACTCGCCGCTGGCGGGCAGTTTCAACGACGACTTCAGCGTTGCCTCGACGACGTCGCCACTGCTGCCGACAATGTCCAGATCCGGTGCGATCGCGATGTCGCCTGCATCCTTGCCGTCGATCGTCAGCTTCGCCGTGAGTGCGCTGAAGTGCATCGAGAACGTGCTGAAATTCTGGATGCGCAACGCGACTTTCCAACTGCCGTCCGTCTGCACGGAAAGTTGCTGGATGCTGGCGGTTGACGGATGCACTTTCTTCGCCGGCCCCCCGCCGCATGCGCTGAGCAGGCTGGCGATGGCGAGCGAGGCGAGCAATTTTCGCAGTGACATGGAAGCCTCAAACGATCGTTTGAATCGGATGACTAGCCTACCAAAGCCGGTTCGCTTCGCAAAGCCTGCTGGTCGGACGGCCCGTGAGCATTCGTTCCTGCTGGTGGTCAGTCGGAAACAGCGTTTCATCCTGTCGCAAATGCCGCGCGGCGAGCCACGAATTCCGCGATGGGAACCTGCCGCACGATTCGGCCTGCGGACAGACGCACGACTTCGTCGGCGAGCGCGCCGACTTCGTCGGCCTGATGGGTGACCAGGACCGTGAATACACGCAATTCCTGTTTGAGCCGACACAGGTAGTCGAGCACCTGCGTGCGCGCTTCGGCGTGCAGCCCGGTCAGTGGCTCGTCGAGCAGCAGCGCGCGCGGGTTGCAAAGCAGGGCGCGGCCGACGGCGACGCGCTGGCGCTCGCCGCCGGAAAGATTGCGTGGATGGCGGTCGAGCAGGGAGCCGAGCTCGAGCAAGTCGACGATCGTCACGAAGTCGATCTCGCCCGCGCTATCGCGCGTCGCGGCCCCATAGAGCAGGTTTTGACGCACGCTCAAGTGCGGAAACAGGCGGCCGTCCTGGAACACGTAGCCGATGCGGCGTGCCGAAACCGGTACACACACGTTTCGGGCACTGTCGAACAGCAATTCACCATCGATCGCGAGGCGGCCAGATTGCGGCGCAAGCAGGCCGGCGATTGCATTCAGCACGCTGGTCTTGCCGGCACCCGAATGGCCAAAGAGTGCCAGCGTGCGTGCGTCGGAACGGAACGCGACATCGATATCAAGATCGGCGAACGCATGACACAGGCTCAGCTCAATCATGCGTACGGCTCCTCCAGGATGCGCCACCCGCAATCATCGTCGCCGTGGCGCTTGCCGCGAAGGCCACCACGAGCGACACGAGGGCCAGTCGGCGTACGCCGGGCATGCCGCCGGGTGTGTTCAATAGTTCGTATATCGCAATTGGCAGAGTTCGGGTCTCGCCCGGAATATTTGAAACGAAGCTGATCGTCGCGCCGAATTCACCGAACGCGCGCGCGAACGCGAGCACGCAACCGGCCGCGATGCCGCGCAACGACAATGGAAGCGTGATCGTCGTGAAGCGTCGCCACCCGCGCGCGCCCAGGGTTTCCGCCGCGGCTTCTAGGCGACGATCGACGTTGTCGAATGCCACCCTGACCGACATCACCAGCAACGGAAAACCCATGACCGTCGCCGCGATCACCGCGCCGGTCCAGCGGAACGCGACGACGATGCCGATGCCGGCCAAAGCTTCACCGAACGCACCGTGCCGACCGAACAGCGCGAGCAACGCGTAACCGGTCACCACCGGCGGCAGGATCAGCGGCAGGAACATCAAGGCTTCGATCAGCACGCGTCCGGGAAAGCGCTTGCGCGACAACAGCCACGCGAGCGCGAGCGCGAACGGCAACGCACAGGCCACGCTGAGCAGCCCGACGCGCAGGCTCAAGGCAAGCGCCTGCCACTCGTCGGGGGTCAACGCACCCATGCGGGCATGATGACGATGGAATTACCTGGGCGGCGCGTCGAAACCATATTCGCGGAAGATCGCCTGTTCGGGCGCGCTGCGCAACATCTCGATCAGCTTGTGCGCAGCCGGCGAATCGTGGCCAGCGACGAGCGCGGCCGGATACACGATCGGTACGTGGGTCGATTCCGGAAACGTCGCGACGACGCGCACGCTCGATTCCGAAACCGCGTCGGAGAGATAAACCACACCGAGCGGCGCTTCTGCGCGCGCGACGAAGTTAAGCGCGGCGCGCACGTTTTCCGCGGATACCACGCGTGTGCTCACCTGATCCCAAACGCCAAGCCGGATCAACGCGGCCTTCGCGTACTTGCCGGCCGGCACGCTGTTGGGTTCGGCCAGTGCGAGATGACCGTCCTTGCCGAGCGCGCCCGCGATATCTACGCCCGGAGCAAGGTCGAGCTTCAACGTGCTGTCTTTCGGCGCGATCAGCACGAGCTTGTTGGCGAGCAGGTTTGCACGGCTGCCGGGGACGAGCAGTTTCTTCTCGTCAACATGGTTCATCCAGTCCTGGTCCGCCGAAACAAACAAAGCGGCAGGTGCGCCGGCCTCAATCTGTTTCGCCAGCTGCGAGCTTGCGGCATAGCTGACCTTGACGCTGCCGAGCGCCGTGACGTCGGGGGATGCGACGATCTTGTCGAGCGACGGTTTCAGACTCGCCGCGGCGAAGACGAGCAGGTCGTCGGCAAAGGCCGCGAACGGAGCAAGCAGCAGGCCGGCGAACAGAGCCAGCACCGTCGCGAGGCGGTGGGGACGCTGTACGAAATCGGACAAGGGATGGGTCATCGTTGCACGCTCGGCTTCGATATGGTCCATGGAACATATCGCTTTCCGACCGCGTGTGCGAGCCGGCACGGAACCCGATGGGGACATCGCGGGTCGCGCTATCATGCTGCGCACCACCACCAACGCCATGACCGCACCGATGACCGAAAGGAAAAGTCGTCCGTCGATCCATCTGCGCGCAATGCTGGCGCCCGGTATCGCGTTGGGCCCGGGCAAGGCGGATCTGCTCGAAGGGATTCGCGAGACGGGTTCGATTGCAGCGGCCGGACGCCGCATGCAGATGAGCTACAAACGCGCCTGGCAACTCGCCGAAGAGCTCAACCGCATGTTCCTCGAGCCGTTGATCGAGGCGACGAAGGGCGGCACCGGGGGAGGTGGCGCGCGCCTGACCCGCATGGGCGGGCGAGTGCTTGCGTGCTACGCGCGGATGCGTACGAATGCGCTTGCTGCAGCCGCGAACGATCTTTCCGCGCTGCGTCGTTACCTCTCTGCGCACTCTCGCTGAGCGGCATGATTTTGTGCGCGTTCGCGCGTCTCGATATAGTCAATTGGAAATATCGAGTCCACCATCGCACTACGCGGCCCGGCATATCGACATCACGATGTTTCAGTGTCATTCGAAGGCGGGAGCCATCGAAGATGGAATTCTCCAGTACCCGAGGGCACCCCATGACGCGCTATCCGATGCTGATTGCAGCAATGGCACTGGGCCTGATCGCATCGACGGCGCAGGCGTACGACGTCGAAGACTGGCCGACGCACTACACGTTCGGCGACGGTACCGACATCGGTTTGACTGGCGTCTATCGCTTCGACTTCAACGACTTCAGCGACGACACGCTGCCCA
>JBDSXV010000147.1:0-50416 GCA_039926025.1 Dokdonella sp. | reverse complement strand
TCGAGCTTCACGCGGAACATCGTGTTGGGAAGGGTTTCGAGAATCGCGCCTTCCATCTCGATGACGTCGTCTTTTGACATTTTTCCTTGGGGCTTGAGCGGCTGGGGGCCGGGAACGGCGCGCGATTCTGCCACGTAAGTGCTGTCGCGGGAAGCGAAACCGTCACCTATCGCTCGCGGACGACCTCCAGGACACGGTGTCCTTACCTATCCGGGGCGCTTGCAGCCGCTCTATCCGTGGGATCGCGCCAGGTCGGCTGCGCTTGTAACAGGAAAGCTTTCACGCCATGAGCCAGCGATGCCATGCATCTCGGTCAGGTCGGCGACACGGCTGCAGAATGCAGTGCGCGACATTTCGTGTGCGCCCAATGTGAACAAGTGATCCGAGGCGAGCTGTGCATCGAGTAGCGGGAATTTCCACTGCCGCAAGCCATGGCAAAGCGCGAGCAAGGCGACCTTGGACCCGTTCGTCGCGGCACTGAACATGGACTCGCCGAAGAACATGCGACCCAGGGAAATCCCGTAGATGCCGCCGACCAGATGGTCACCGTCCCACGCTTCGACCGAATGCGCGTGCCCCAACTGATGGAGATGGCAATAGGCTTCGACCATATCGTTGTCGATCCAGGTGCCGTGTTCGCCATTGCGTGGTGCTGCACAGGCGCGCATGACCTGGGCGAACGCCGTGTCAACCTTGATCGACCAATGGCATTTCTTCAACCAGCGTGAAAGCCGGCGCGCCACGTGCATGCCCGCCGTATTGAATACGGTCCGCCGCGAGGGCGACCACCACAGAATCGGTTGGCCTGCGGAGTACCAGGGGAATATGCCGCGACGGTAGCCGTCGAGCAGCCGAGCAGGGGACAGATCGCCCCCCGCTGCAAGGAGGCCGTCTGGTTTTTGCAGCGCTTGTTCCGGAGCTGGGAATGGTTCTTGCAGCCCCGCATTCAGCCAGTGAATTCGAATCATCGTGCGTCAAATGCCGTGGTGGATCTTTGCGTGCGCTCGATGACGCGCAGGGATGAAGTCGAAACGTGAAGGTCATCACATTTCCGGTGAATTTTGATAACTTGTCAATTGTGACCAGGCAGGGGAGGTTTCATGAAGATAGTGCAGCAAGATCGCGCGCGTGTGCGACGGGTGAACAGCGGTCGACGGCATGTTGCGTCGGCAGTGATTGGTGCATTGGCTCTGGGCGGTTTCGCAGGTACCACTCATGCGCAGCTTCCGGGCTGGAGTACGCAGTTGCCCGTAACGATTGTCGAAGGCAGCGGCAGCGCGCTCACGGACTACCAGATTCGCGTCGTGCTGGATACCGCAACGCTGATTTCGGGCGGGCTCATGAATGCCGATGGCAGCGATTTGCGTTTCGGCACCGACGATACGGGCAGCACGCTGCTCGACTATTGGATCGAAAGCGGCGTGAACACGGCTGCGACCGTCGTTTGGGTCAAGGTTCCGTTGCTGCCGGCGTCTGCGGTGTCCGGCATTTATCTGTTCACTGGCAATCCTGCGGCGCCCGCCGTCAGTTCCCTGAATATCTTCGGCTACCAGGATGTTGTGGCGAACTCGGCCACCAATCAGGTTTCCGGCAGTTCCACGGGCGGCGTTACCAATAGCCAGCGCGGTTTCCGGTTCAGTCCAAATGAAGACGTTCTGTTGATTCAGTTGGGCAAGAACGAGCCGAATGGGTCCACTCGCTACATCACGTTGTTCGACAACGCGACGCAAGCCATTCTCCTGCAGATGCAAGTGTCGGGCCCGGCAGCGCAGTACACCTATGCGACGGCGCCCGCGCCGATCTGGCTCACGCAAGGTAATCAGTATCTGCTCGAGATGTATCAAGGGGCCAGCGACGGCTACTACTTTGGGGCTGGTCCACAGATCAATCCGAAGTTGACCTACTTCGATATGCGCTACTGCAACGGCTGCTCGCAGGATACATTCCCGACCAATGCACTTGGCGGCATCCACTATGGGTACGTGGATTTTGAGTTCATGACGCGGATGCACGCGACTGTCGAACCGGTCGCCTCGCAGACGAATGGTCCAACCACTACATTGCTCGAAAGTTCCGGTACGGCGGCGGTGGGGCAGGCGGTAACGTTTACTGCGCATGTCGATGGCGTGTTCGGCCCGACCGGAGACGTCACCTTCAATGAAGGTGCGACAACCCTTTGCGCAAATGTGCCGCTGGATGGCGGGTCGCCGCCTTCGGCGTCATGCACGTCCATGCTTCCTGTCGGTGCGCATGACATCACTGCCATCTACAGTGGCGACATCGACGACGCAGCATCGACTTCCGACGCGCTTACACAGATCGTCGACCCTATGACAAGCACGACCTTGCTCGGCACGAATTGCCAGACGACGTTCGTCGAAAATCAACCTTTCACCATGATGGCGGGCGTCAACGGGTTTTCGCCGACCGGCGGCGTGACTTTCAACGATGGAGGCAATCCCCTTGCGAGCGTGCCACTGACGTCCGGCAGCGCTGGGTTCACGGTGGTGGGCTTTGGCGTAACCGGTGGAATGCCTGCGGAAACGCATGCGTTGACGGCCGCTTACTCGGGCGATGGCCAGAATACGTCCAGCCTTTCCGGAAGCTTGTTGCTCACAGTCCTGAGTGCGAGCGAATCGGTGTTTCGCAATGGATTTGAAACGACGGAGCCCGGCTGCCCAACCCAGTAGTCCGGATGCGGATCCTCCAATCTGGAAGCCGCAATGGCTTCCAGATTGAATTGTCCATTCACGTGGCCATGCATTTTGGCCAGGGTTACGGCGGAATCAACCTCGCAGGTGCGTTGCCGTCTGCGCGAACGGTGAATGAGCGAGCAGTTCGTTGCGGTATTCGTCGAGCGCGCATGCCTCGCGTTTCAATGCATCCTTGATCGCTGCGCGAAAACGTGGATCGGCGATCCAGTGAAACGAACGCGTCTTCGTCGGCAGGAATCCGCGTGCAAGCTTGTGTTCGCCTTGGGCACCGGGCTCGAATGTCATCAGGCCCTCGCGCAGGCAGTATTCGATGCCCTGGTAGTAGCAGGCTTCGAAATGCAGACCCTCGATGGTTTCGCGGCAGCCCCAATAGCGGCCATACAACGTCGTCGCACTGCGCAACAACAGCGCACCGGCGACCAGCATGCCGTTGCGACGACATAGCACCGCAACCACGCGGCGTGGCATCGTCGCGCCGAGATGGCGGAAGAACGCCAGCGTCAGCGCCGGATAGTTGCCTTTGTCGTCGAAAGTCGCCAGATAATAATTATGCAGCGCGCTCCATTCGGCATCGCCGACTTCGTCGCCATGTCGAATGTCGCAGTTGACGCCGGCGCGTGCGACGCGCGCACGCTCCTGGCGGATGTTCTTGCGCTTCTTCGGCGTCAATGCGGCGAGAAAGCCGTCGAAGTCCGGCCAGCCTGCATTGTACCAATGGAATTGCCAGTCGAAGCGAGGCAGCCAGTCGGTGCCGACAAAGGCCTCGCCGTCGACTTCCAGCGCGAAATTGAGGTGCGCCGATGACAGCTCGAGCCGTTTTGCTTCCGTGTGGATCGTGGCGATGAGCCTCCCGCGCAACGCATCGGCATCCGCGCCGCGACCGACCAGCAAACGCGGTCCGGTGACCGGCGAATAGGGCACCGCACACAACAGCTTCGGATAGTAGTCGAAACCGTGTTCCGCATAGGCGCTCGCCCAGCTCCAGTCGAATACGAACTCACCGTGTGAATTGGCTTTCAGATACAGCGGCGCCGCCGCGACCAGGTGATCGCCGTCGTACAACCCCAGGTGATGCGGCTCCCAGCCGGTACGGGCGTCGATGCATCCATGGCGTTCGAGACCATCGAGAAACGCGTGGTCGACGAACGGATGGTCGTCGGGCAGCAGCGCATTCCACGCCTCCGCAGGAATTTCGTCGATGCCATGATGGAATCGCGCTTCGATCATGCAGTCGCGACCCTCATGCTTCATCAACCCTTGTCGAGGTATTTCTCGGCATCGAGCGCGGCCATGCAGCCGAAGCCCGCCGAGGTCACCGCCTGGCGATAGACCTGATCCGCAACGTCGCCGGCAGCGAACACGCCGGGTACGCTGGTGGCCGTCGCGCCGCCATCCAGGCCCGTGCGTATCGTGATGTATCCATTTCTCATATCCAGCTGGCCCTCGAAGATCGACGTGTTGGGCGTATGGCCGATCGCAATGAAGGCGCCCGTAACCGGGATGTCGCGCGTCGTATTGTCTTCGATGCTGCGCAGGCGCACGCCGGTGACGCCGCTCTGATCGCCGAGCACTTCATCGACCGCATGGTTCCAGACGATGTCGATCTTGCCGGCTCGCTGCTTCTCGAACAGCTTGTCCTGCATGATCTTTTCGGCACGCAGCTTGTCTCGGCGATGGACGAGGGTGACCTTGTTGCAGATGTTCGACAGATACAGCGCTTCCTCGACGGCGGTATTGCCGCCGCCAATAACGGCGACATCCTGCTCGCGGAAGAAGAATCCGTCGCAGGTCGCGCAGGCGGACACGCCCTTGCCCTTGTAGTGTTCCTCCGAACGGATGCCGAGGTACTTCGCCGTCGCGCCGGTCGAGATGATCAAGGCATCGCAGGTGTATTCGCCGCTGTCGCCTTTCAATCGAAATGGGCGCCGGGTCAGGTCGGTGCTGTGAATGTGGTCGTACACCATCTCCGTGTGGAAACGCTCGGCGTGTTCGGCCATGCGCTGCATCAGCTGCGGGCCTTGCAAGCCTTCGACATCCCCGGGCCAGTTGTCGACGTCGGTTGTCGTCATCAATTGGCCGCCTTGGGCGAGGCCGGTAATGAGGGTGGGCTTGAGGTTTGCGCGCGCCGCATAGACGGCGGCGCTATAGCCGGCAGGGCCGGAGCCGAGGATGATCAGTCGCGAGTGCTTGGCAGTGCTCATGTATAATCCCGGCCGCTTTCGATGCGACCATCTCGTATCGTTTTTTCCAACGCCGCGGCAATACAAACTGACCGGCGAACCCGACCCACGTGCGCTACACAGACCGCCCTGCGGCCTGCGATCGTGCAGAACCGGGAAGAATGGAGGGAACGCCTGCGTGATTCAAGGCGTTTTTCGTGAACTCGCATACTCTTTCGAGGACTTTCGCAATGCGTATCGGTGTGCCGTCGGAAACCAAAACCCTGGAAGGGCGCGTCGCCCTCGTGCCCGCCGCTTGCGCGGATCTCATTCGCCGCGGCCATGAAGTTTTCGTGCAGGCTGATGCCGGCCTCAAGAGCGGCTTCAGTGACGAGGACTACCGCCGCATCGGCGTCAAACTCGTACCGACCGCAAAGAAGCTCTATGAAGTCGGCCAACTGATCGTCAAGGTGAAAGAGCCGATTGCCGGTGACCTCAAGCACCTGCGCAAGGACCACCTGCTGTTCTGCTATCTGCATCTTGCGGCGGAGCCCAAACTCACCAAGCACCTGCTCGACATCGGACTGACCGGCGTCGCGTTCGAGAGCGTGACCGAGAGCGATGGTTCGCTGCCGCTGCTGGCCCCGATGTCGATCATTGCCGGCCGCATCGCGACGCAAATCGGCACTCATCTCCTGCACATGCCGGCTGGCGGCAAGGGCAAGCTGCTCGGTGGCCTTCCCTCGACCGAGCGCGGCAAGGTGGTTGTACTGGGTGCGGGTGCGGCCGGCGGCAACTCCGCTGCGCTCGCCGCCGCCATGGGCGCAAATGTCGTGGTGTTCGACAAGCGTCCGGATCGCCTTGCGCAGATGATGGCGCTCGGCAGCAACGTGACTGCTCTCTACCCGTATGAGGAATACGTCGCGCGCGAAGTGCGCGACGCCGATCTCGTCATCGGCGCGGTGCTGATTCCGAGTGCGAAGGCGCCGCACGTAGTGACGCGTGCGATGGTCAAGTCGATGCAGCCAGGTTCCGTGCTCGTCGACATCTCGATCGACCAGGGCGGTTGCTTTGAAACTTCGAAGCCGACCACCTACAAGGACCCGACCTATCTCGTCGATGGCGTGATCCATTTCTGCGTGACCAACATGCCGGGTGCCGTGCCGCAGACGTCGTCACAGGCGATTTGTGCAGCCATCCTGCCGTACGTGCAGCGGATGGCCTCCGACAAGAACTGGCGCAAGCACGAGGCACTCAAGTCCGGCATCAATGTCGAGGGTGGCAAGATCGTACACCCGGCGCTGAAGGCATAATTGACGCTCCAGCGATCCCGTCGTGTGTGGGGATCGCTGGATATTGTGCTAGGATAAACAATGGTTTATTGGAAAAACTTCAGGTAAATTATCCTGGTGGCGCGCGTCCAGAAAGCAGCAACTGCGACTCCCCGGCTTGACGAGCATTGGCACAAGCGTCTGCGTGAAGCGGCGTTTTTGCTGCTGTTGCCACTCGCCATCTATCTGTTCGCCTGCTTTGCCAGCTATGCGCCAGCCGATCCCGGCTGGTCACATGCGGGCGATCCCAAGCACGGCATCCACAACTTTGGCGGCGCGTTCGGCGCGTGGATCGGCGATCTCACGTTCTATCTGATCGGCCTTGTCGCTTATGCATTCCCCGTGCTGCTGCTCGTGGTCGGCGGGGTCGTGCTGCGCGGCGCGATGAGCGCGGACCGCTCCCCGCTGGAACCGACCCTGCGCCTGATTGGTTTCGTTGCCTTCTTCATTGCCGCTCCGGGCCTGGCTTTCCTGCATGGAACCGGCCCTACGATCCTGCCGGCGGGCGAGGGCGGCATACTCGGTCAACTCGTCGGCGGCAGCCTGATGCACTCGTTCGGGCCGCTGGGCGCCGGCATGTTCCTGCTCGCCTTCCTGCTGATCGCGATCACGCTTGCTACCGGTCTGTCCTGGTTCAAACTGATGGATGCGATCGGTCGTTTTCTTCTCGGTGCCGGTGCCGGTGTCGCGAGCAAGATGAAGCGCGCTGAAGACTGGAGCGTGGCACGCGAAGCCCGTGCCGAGCGCGAGGTCGTGCGCAAGATCGATACGGTCAAGCAGTCAAAGCGCGATCCGATCAAGATTGAACCGACCATCGCACCGATAGAAAAAAGCGATCGCGCGAGACGCGAGACGCAGATTCCCCTGTTTGCCGGCGCATCGAGCGATGGCGAAGTGCCGCCGCTGTCCCTGCTCGACGAACCCAAGCCGCAGACCAAGGGCTACTCCGAAGAGACTCTCGAAGCACTGTCGCGCCAGGTGGAATTCAAGCTCAAGGATTTCCGCATCGATGCGCAGGTGGTTAGCGCGCATCCAGGGCCGGTCATCACGCGATTCGAGATGCAGCCGGCGCCGGGTATCAAGGGCAGCCAGATATCGAGCCTGGACAAGGACATCGCACGCGGACTTTCCGTCGTGAGCGTGCGCGTGGTCGATGTGATTCCGGGCAAGTCGGTAATCGGAATCGAAATCCCGAACACCCATCGCGAGATCGTCTATCTCTCCGAAATCCTCAGTTCCGGCAAGTACGACGCGCTGAAGTCGCCGCTCGCACTCGCGCTCGGCAAGGACATCGGCGGCGCGCCGGTTGTCGTCGATTTGCAGAAGATGCCGCATCTGCTCGTTGCAGGCACCACCGGTTCAGGCAAGTCGGTCGCACTGAATGCGATGGTGCTAAGCCTCCTGTACAAGGCGAATGCGCGCGATGTGCGCATGATCATGATCGACCCGAAGATGCTGGAGTTGTCCGTCTATCAGGGCATTCCGCACTTGCTGGCGCCCGTGGTCACGGACATGAAGGAAGCGGCCAATGCGCTGCGCTGGTGCGTTGCGGAAATGGAGCGACGCTACAAGCTGATGTCGATGGTCGGCGTGCGCAATCTTGCCGGCTTCAACAAGAAGGTCAAGGACGCCGACGATGCCGGCCAGCCGATGCTCGATCCGCTGTTCCGCCCGGATGCATCGCAACCGAACGTGACGGCGCAGCCGCTGCAGCCATTGCCGTATATCGTCGTGATCATCGACGAGTTCGCCGACATGATGATGATCGTCGGCAAGAAGGTCGAAGAGCTGATTGCTCGCCTGGCGCAGAAGGCGCGCGCAGCGGGCGTGCACTTGATTCTTGCAACGCAGAGGCCGTCGGTCGACGTGATCACCGGACTCATCAAGGCGAACATACCGACCCGCATCGCATTCCAGGTATCGAGCAAAATCGATTCGCGCACGATCCTCGATCAGTCGGGTGCGGAAACGTTGCTCGGTCATGGCGACATGCTGTACCTGCCACCAGGTACGGCCGCGCCTGAGCGGGTGCATGGCGCTTTCGTAGACGATCATGAAGTGCACAGGGTCGTGCAGTGGCTGCGCGCGCAAGGCGAGCCCGCCTATATCCCGGGCGTGCTGGAAGAAGTGCAGTCGCTCGGCAATGGCAAGGTCATCGGCGAATCGGGGCTGCCCGAAGATGCGGCGGGCGAGGGTGGTAGCGGCGATTACGACGAACTGTACGACCAGGCCGTCCGCATCGTCACCGAATCGCGCCGAGCGTCGATTTCCGGCGTGCAGCGCCGTCTCAAGATCGGCTACAACCGCGCTGCGCGCCTGATCGAGGTGATGGAAGCGGAAGGCATAGTCACGCCTCCGGAAACGAACGGCAATCGGACCGTGTTGGCGCCACCGCCGCCGTCAGATTGAAGCCAACGCGCTCGATTGCATGGCGTGGCGAAGCAAGGAAACCGAATGCAGGCATCCATGACGCGCGAAGTAAAACACCAACGGCTCGCCTGGTTCGTGCCGCTTGCACTGCTGGTCTATTTCGCCAACGCGTGGTTCGCGCGCCACCCGCCGCCTGCCGTGGTTGCGACAGGGACGATCGTGCCCGAATGGCCGATGCTGTTCGACCTGCTGGTGACAGTGCCGCTCGCGTATCTGATCGCATTCCGGCGGCAGGGACGCCAACCATGGATGGGGGCGGCGATGCTGGCAGGCACTGGCGTCATGGTGGCTGGGTGGATCGTTCCCGAACAAAGTCGCCACTGGCTGGGTTTTCTGCAGGCTGGTCGCAACCTTTTCGCCGCCGTTGTCGTGCTTGGCGAAATCGCCCTTGCGCTGAGTCTGGCGCGCCTGACTTTGCGTCTCCTGCGCGATGGCAACGATCCGGAGCGCGCGGTCGCCGCGGCATTGCATGCGCGTTTTGGTGATACGCCAGTAGCCCGGCTGCTCGCGTTCGAGGTCCGCCTGTGGTTCTACGCCTTGTTCGCAACCGCAAAACGTCGCCTCACGTTCGCGGGTGATGAACATTTCAGCTGTCACGCCAAGGATGGACACGCTTCCAACCAGCAGGGATTCATTCTGCTGATCTTGATCGAACTGCCGATCGTGCATGTGTTGTTGTCGTTGTTCTGGCAATGGAAGGGGGCTTGTGTCGTCAGCGCGCTTTCGCTGTGGGGACTGTGTTTCCTGATTGCCGAACGCCGCGCGACGTTGCGCCGCCCGATCTCGATGGATGGCGATCGCCTGTACGTACGATATGGCCTCGGCGCGGAATTGGTGGTGCCCTTGGCGCGCATCACTGCCGTCGCTCCGCATAGGGACGCGGTTGCCCGGCGTATCCCGGACACGCTCCGCTATTGCGAGTCAGGCGCCCCGAACATCTGCGTCCGACTGAGTCCGGCACTGGATGTGCCTGGTCTGTTTGGAGGCTCGCGGAAAATCGAGTGGATCTATCTCGGCGTCGATGCGCCGGGACGGTTCCTGTCGCACTTGAGTGCTCGTCTGCCGAATCCCGATCAAGCGATCACCAGCGCATCCACGCCTATTCGCTGATTTGGCAGAAAGAATCTGCGCCGAATCACTCCTCCGGGTGAATCGTTCAGCCATGGTCTGGCAAGCTGTCGCGGCATTCTGCGTGTTGCGCACGCATCGACCCATTCAGGAGACGTCATGAAGAAAGTCAGTGAAGTGATGACCACCGATGTGCGACTTGGTCGACCTGACCAGACCATCCGTGAGGCCGCCGTTCTGATGATGGAGGCCGATATCGGCAGTCTTCCGATTGGCGATCACGACCGCCTGGTCGGAATGGTGACCGACCGGGATATCGTTCTGCGCGCTGTCGCCCAGGGACTCGGTGCGGAGACCTTGGTGCGCGAGGTCATGAGCGAAGACATCAAATATTGCTTCGACGATGAGAGCGTTGCTGACGTCGCCGGCAATATGTCCAAGCTTGGTCTTCGCCGCCTGCCCGTCATCGATCGCGAGAAACGGCTGGTCGGCATCGTGTCGTTGAGCAATATCGCGCAGAGCGGCAACGAGAGCGCGACGGAATCGCTGCTCAAGGGTGTCGCACAACCGCATTGAGGACTCGGGCCGCCGGTTGAAGGCCGACGCGATTGTGCGTGGTGTGCTCCGATGATGGAAAACCACTCAGATCGCGGGTGCAATCTGCGAGCAAGCAACGTCGTCGAAACCGTCGCAATAAATGCGGTCGGTTTCGACTTGCTGGATAGTGATCGCGCTGCCATCGTCCTCATAGCACCAGTCCAGCACGGTCATTGGAAATCCCAGTGGCGCCATCGTCGTCAGGTGAACCCAGCCGTAGGTCAGGTTGCTGGTCGCCTCGTTGGTGAAACGCACGCCAAGGTAGCCCGCTGTGACACCTGCCTGCCATGCCGTCGTGATGCCGGTAAAGCCAGCACGGGAAAACAGCGAATCGGCACCAATCGTGTCACCGGCTGCCAAAACGGCATACGTGTCGCCGCTGGTCACCGCGCCGGCCCCATTGTTGCCGGACGAACCCAAGTAAAACCTGAGTTGATTGGCTGGCTCGCTCGCCTGCGAGGCGTAGGGTTCGAAGTCGAATCCCGGCACGGCGCCTTCGCTGCCGGCGTGCGCGCCGTTGACGAAGTTGATATACGCGCCTTCGCCATCCTGCGGGATGGGGATGTTCTGCTCGGTCATGCAGACAATCACAGCGCGGGTGGGGCCGGTAAACAGCGCGAGCACCAAACCTGCCGTTGCGGACATCCATCGGATCTTCAAAATCATTGGATTCGGACTCGTGTCGACCGAAAACGCCGTAATTCTGCACCAACGATTCTCACATGGAATCCGCAGGTCTCGCCGCAACCACCGTGATCCGTGCAGCGTTCAGCTGCAAACGCGATAATCAGATCCCTGATCCACCTTCGAGTCCTTGACTGCATGCGCGCTCTCATTTTCGTTCCCGTCTTCCTGCTCAGTTTTACGGCGCACGCTGCCGATAGTGCGCGCGCGCGCATGGAGGCGTTCTCGAAGAATCTGCATTCGGTCACAGCGAGCTTCAACCAGTCAGTCACCGACGCGAACGGCCATCGCGGTGACGAATCACGTGGCAGCCTTGCGCTGGAAGCGCCGCGCCAGTTTCGCTGGGAGACGACTGCGCCGTATCAGCAGACGATCGTCGCTGATGGTGCCAGGGTCTGGGTCTACGAGCCCGACTTGGAACAAGTATCCGTGCGCAATCAGAGCTCAGAGGAGGCGCATAGCCCTCTCACCGTGTTGACCGATCTTTCGCAACTCGACAGCCAGTTCAAGTCGACCGAAGCGGGCGAGCACGACGGACTGACCTGGCTCAAGCTGACCTCGAAGGCGAAGGAACCGGAGTTCGAATACGCCGAGCTTGGTTTTGACGCAAAGACCCTGCAGCGGATGCGTTTCAAGGACCAGCTTGGCAACACGACCGAGATCCGCTTCACCGACTGGAAACGCAATCCCGTTATCGCCGCTGGCACGCTCACGTTCGTGCCGCCGAAGGGCGTCGATGTGGTTGGCGATATCAAACCCGATGCAGAAGTGTTCCCGGTCAGAAATTGACGTCGAGTACCTGGCCGGCATCGCCGGCGCGCACGACGGCTGCTGCCTTATGATGGGCGAATGTCCCGCCGCAAATCTCTGCCTTCTGCCGCGCCCTTGTTTCCGGAATCTGCGGAACTGAAGCCGCTCGCCGAACGCATGCGCCCACGCGCGCTGGATGAAATCGTTGGGCAACAGCGTCTCGTCGGCGCGGGCACGGCCTTGCGTCGAGCCATCGAGGCGGGTCATGTGCATTCGATGATCCTGTGGGGGCCGCCCGGCTGCGGCAAAACCACGCTGGCGTTGCTGCTCGCACGCTACGCCGAAGCGGAATTCCGCGTGATATCTGCCGTGCTGTCGGGCTTGGCGGACGTGCGCGCGGCACTTGCCGAGGCCGAAACGCGTTTTGCGCAGGGCATCCGCACGGTGTTGTTCGTCGACGAAGTGCATCGCTTCAACAAGGTGCAGCAGGATGCATTCCTGCCGCATATCGAGAAAGGTGTGATCGTGTTCATCGGCGCGACGACCGAGAATCCATCGTTTGAGTTGAACTCCGCGTTGCTGTCGCGCTGTCGCGTGCATGTGCTCGACGCAGTGCCGGCGGAAGCAATCCTTGCAGCCCTGCAGCGCGCGCTGACCGATAGCGAGCGTGGACTCGGCACGATGAATCTGCATGTCGATGACAGCGCACTGGCAACGATGGCCCGGGCCGCCGATGGCGATGTGCGCCGTGCGCTGACGTTTCTCGAAATCGCCGCCGAACTGGCCATCGATGGAGCGATCGATGCGGGTACGCTGGAACAGGTGCTGGCCGATCGCACGCGTCGCTTCGACAAGGGCGGCGAACAGTTCTACGACCAGATATCCGCTTTGCACAAATCCGTGCGCTCATCCGATCCCGATGCGGCGCTGTACTGGCTCACGCGCATGCTCGATGGCGGTTGCGATCGCGCCTACCTTGCGCGGAGGTTGACGCGCATGGCGGTCGAGGACATCGGCCTCGCGGACCCACGCGCATGGCGCATGGCGCTCGATGCCTGGGAAACCTACGATCGACTTGGCAGTCCCGAGGGCGAACTCGGTCTTGCAGAACTCGCGCTCTACCTTGCGATCGCGCCGAAGAGCAATGCGGCGTACGCGGCGTTCAACGATGTGAAAAGCGCCGTACGCAGCCACGGCACGCTCGACGTGCCGATGCATCTGCGCAATGCACCGACCAAACTGATGAAAGGCCTCGGCTACGGCAAGGGCTACCAGTACGACCACGATGCCGAAGGCGGAATTGCGCTCGACCAGCAATGCCTGCCCGATGCGCTTGCAGACACCACGTTCTATACGCCGACCGAACGCGGGCTCGAAGGCAAGTTTCGCGAGAAACTTGAAACCTTGCGAGCGGCCCGTCGCTCGGCACGCAACGAGGGTGACGGCGCTTGATCCGCGCCATTCGCGCACTGCCACGCACGGTCTGGCTGGTCGCCACGATCAGCCTGTTCAACGACGCTGCCAGCGACATGATCTATCCACTGGTGCCGCTGTATCTCGCCTCGGTGCTGATGGCGGGTCCGAAGACGCTGGGTCTCATAGAGGGCATTGCTGAGGCGGTGTCGAGTCTCTTGAAGCTGTTCGCTGGTGTACTCGCGGACCGCAGCGGCAAGGTGCGCGCCTGGGTCATCGCGGGTTACGGCATCGCGGGTTTCGCCAGGCCGCTGATCGGCATCACGACGAATTGGATTGGCGTCCTCGCGTGTCGCTTCGCCGACCGCGTCGGCAAGGGTCTGCGCTCGGCGCCACGCGATGCGCTGATCAGCCTCAGCGTCGAGCCCGGACAACGTGGCCTCGCATTCGGTTTCCATCGCGCGATGGATAATTTCGGAGCCGTGATCGGACCGCTCATGGCGGCAGCGCTGCTCGCCGCCGGGGTCAGTCTGCGTCATATTTTCCTGCTCGCAATCGTGCCGGCGCTGATCGTCCTCGCGCTTGCGATCACCGTGCCGGAACCCGAACGCCCCGTTGCCGAAGCCAAGGGGCCGTTTCGCTGGACGCTAGCCGGAATGCCTGCGCCATTTCGGCGTTACCTGTGCGTACTCGCGTTGTTCACGCTCGGTAATTCATCGAACATGTTCCTGTTGCTGCGTGCCAGTGAACTCGGCGCCAGCGCCATACGCGTGACCTTGATGTGGGCCTTGTTCTCGCTGGTCGCAGCCTTGCTGTCCACGCCGCTGTCGGCGTTGTCGGATCGTTGGGGCAGGGCGCGCATGCTTGGCTTTGCGTGGCTTGCCTATGCCGTCGCCTATCTCGCGATCGGTCTGTTGCCGGCGGCGGATTGGGCACTTTGGCTCGCCTTCGTCGCCTACGGTGTCGTCACCGCTGCGCTGGAAGGAACCGAGAAAGCGCTGGTTGCCGATCTCGTGCCACGCGAACGCAGCGGCACTGCGTTTGGCTGGTACAACCTGGTGGCGGGCATCTTCCTGTTGCCTGCATCGCTGCTGTTTGGCTGGCTATGGCAAGGGCTGTCGCCGTTTGCGGCGTTTGCCTTTGGCGCGTGTTGTGCGCTCCTGGCGGCGCTGCTGCTGCGTTTCTGGGTGAGCGCCAGCAGCGACTGACCTGCCTGGGCGCGGCGGATTCACGCTCCACCCCGCAGCCCTCGAACTCTTCACCAACGCTGATGCAGCTATCGTCGACGTATACTTGCTTTTGTCGTTTTATTGATCCTATCGTTTTCGCATGGCGGCTTGATCAGAGGCACTGTTTTGGTCGGACTTCGGCAGCGCAATTTTGCAGATAAAATAAAGGATAAACCTGATGAAATTGAAGAACTTGACGGTCCAGATCACCAGCGGGGTGCTATGCCTTGGACCCGTGATGGCATCTGCTGCGAATCTAGTCGCGAACCCGAACTTCGATGCTGATGTCGCTGGTTGGACATTGGATTCGACTGCCAACGGCGGTTCGTTCACGTTGGACTCTGGCGATGGCTCGCCTGTGCCGCCCTCAGGCTTTTTGCAGAGCGGAGGGACGCCCAACACAATCGTACGGACGGATTGCATCGTGGTTAGCGGCCTGCAAAATATCGACATGCATGCCGATATCAAGCCATCGTTCCAAGACCCGATGCGCAACCCCGAAATCATGGCCCATACGTTTAGTGATTCGACGTGCTCAAGCGCGATGCCGACATATATCTTCACGGATGCATGTATCGTACTGTCTGCGCCGGGCTGGGAGCGCTGTTCGACAGTCAATCATCCATTGCCACCCGGTACCCAGAGTGTTGTCGTGTCTATCAGCGTTTCTATAATCAACGCGAACTTCGACAATATTGGTTTCGGACCGACAGGTACCGTGCCCGTCACGCTGCAGTCATTCAATATCGATTGACGCTGTGAGTTTGATCCACGCGAGCGCGAAGATGCGCTCCGCGCGGGAGTATTTTTTTTGTGCGCTGTTGCCGGCTTGATGGAATGGTTTGCGTGGTCGGCCATCAAGCCGCGATAATCCGCGATCCGCCCTCGTTCCATCGGTATAGCCATGCTTGATCCCACCCTGCTGCGCGGCCATCTCGCCGACACCGCCCAGCGTCTCGCCGCGCGTGGATTCACGCTCGACTCCGAAGCCCTCGAGACGATCGAGGCGCGGCGCAAGCATGTGCAGATCGAGACGCAGGAATTGCAGAACCTGCGCAATACGCGTTCCAAGGCGATCGGAATGGCCAAGGCCAAGGGCGAGGACACGGCCGCGTTGATGGCCGAAGTGGCCGGCATCGGCGACCAGCTCAAGGCGAACGAACAGCAACTCGCCGATATTCAGCTGAAGCTCGCGGACATTGCTCTCGGTATTCCGAATCTGCCACATGAATCTGTGCCTGCCGGTACGGACGAGAGTGGCAATGTCGAACAGCATCGCTGGGGCACGCCGCGTGCCTTCGACTTTGCGGTCAAGGACCACGTCGAGCTGGGTGCACACAAAGGCTGGCTCGACGGCGACACGGGCGCCAAGCTTTCTGGTGCGCGCTTCACCGTGTTGCGGGGCGAACTCGCGCGCCTGCATCGCGCGCTTGCGCAGTTCATGCTCGACTTGCACACCGATGAGCATGGCTATCTGGAATGCAATGTACCCTTGATCGTCAACAGCGATTCGATGCAGGGCACCGGTCAGCTGCCCAAATTCGAGGAAGACCTGTTTTCAACCACGGTCGGCGAGACGAAGCGTTATTTGATTCCGACGGCCGAAGTGTCGTTGACCAATATCGTGCGCGACGACATCGTCGAAGCTGATGCGTTGCCGCTGCGCATGGCCGCGCACTCCCTGTGTTTCCGGGCTGAAGCCGGCTCTCACGGCCGCGATACGCGCGGCATGATCCGTCAGCATCAGTTCGAGAAGGTCGAGCTGGTCAGCATCGCCAAACCCGCAGAGAGCTTTGTCGAACACGAACGCATGGTGCGTTGTGCCGAGGTTGTACTGGAAAGGCTCGGGTTGCCGTATCGGCGCGTGTTGCTGTGTACGGGCGACATGGGCTTTACCGCGACCAAGACCTACGACCTTGAAGTCTGGCTGCCGTCGCAGAATACCTATCGCGAAATTTCCTCTTGTTCAAATTGCACGGACTTCCAGGCGCGCCGCATGCAGGCGCGCTGGCGCAACCCGGAGACCGGCAAGCCCGAGCTCGTGCACACCTTGAACGGTTCCGGCGTGGCCGTGGGCCGTGCGCTCATCGCAGTGATGGAAAACGGCCAGAACGCGGATGGTTCGATCGCCGTGCCGGAGGCGTTGCGTCGCTACATGGGCGGCGCCGAGCGGATTGCCTGACGCACACACGGCGGTTTGCCCGGCAATGAATGGTCAGCGCAGCGAACTCAATGGCAGTACCGTCGGCGTCGACGACCTGCGCACGCTGGCGCTGATCAACTACGGCCACTTCACGTCGATGCAGGTGCGCGATGGCTGTGTGCGCGGTCTCGACCTGCATCTGCAACGTCTGGATCGCTCGACACGGGAGTTGTTTGGCCATCCCCTTGATGTCGACGCGACACGCGCGTACATGCGCCGGATGGTCAGCGACATGGGAGGGCCCCTCTCGTTGCGTATCAACGTGTTTGCGCGTGGTCTCGATCGTGATCGGCTGACTGTGCCGGCCCAGCCCGATGTCCTGGTCACCGTTGCTGCTGCGCGTACGATTGCCTCAATCCCATTGCGTGTGCGCAGCGTGCGCTACGAACGCGAATCGCCGCATATCAAGCATGTGGGTACGTTCGGCCTGTTTCAGCAGAGACGCCTCGCGCAGGCGGCTGGCTATGATGATGCCTTGTTCGTCGATGCCACTGGCGCGATCTCGGAAGGATCAATCTGGAATGTCGGTTTTTTCGATGGCGAGCGGATGATCTGGCCAAATGCGCCGGCACTCGATGGGACCGCAATGCAATTGCTGAAGGCCGGTTTGAGCGAGCGTGGCGAGCCGACCCTGACGCGCCGGATCGAGATCAATGAGCTTGCTTCGCTCCGCAGTGCAGTTTTCACCAACTCGTCCTGCGCGGTCTGCCCGATTGAGCGCATCGACGGCATCGATCTTGTGGTGGATTCGAGCCTGCTTGAGATGCTCGAAGGGTGTATGCAGCAGGCGCCGTTGCAGAAAATCTGAATTGACCGCCGCGCGCGGCTCCAAAGCGACCAGGCACTGCGTGCGATCACTGCAACCGCGACAGCAAGGCGATCGCGGCAGCCGGATTGCGCTCCTTCGCCGCACTGATGAAGTAAACGAAGACATCGCGCGGCGACGCGCGCGCGTTTGACGCTGTGACGCGGGGCAGGTCGACAGGCTCGTCTCCGCGTGACCAGACTCGCGCGCGCTCGGCCCAGGCATCCAGCGACTTTTCCGGGTAACCCGTCGCGATCGGCGCTTCGCTGCGCATCAGACGCAGGTAGACGAAATCGCCGGTCACGTCGGCGAGCGATGGGTATTCCGACGAGTCGGTAAAAACAGTCGCGACACGATGGCGGCGCGCAAGATCGACGTATTGCGCGCACACGAAGCTTTCGTGGCGAACTTCGAGAACGTGGCGTAGCTCGCGGCCGTCGAGACTGTGTGGCAGCACGTCGAGGAAGGCGGCAAAGTCATCCGGTTCGAAGGCCTTGTGCGGTGGAAACTGCCAGTTGATCGGGCCGAGGCGATCGCCGAGTTCGGCGATACCGCCGTTGACGAACGCGTCGATCGATTTGCCGGCGTCCGCAAGAACCTTGCGATCGGTCGTGAAGCGCGGCGCCTTCAGCGAAAAAATGAATCCATCCGGCGTTTCTGCGCGCCACTTTGCGTAGGTCGCGGGCTTCTGCGCGCGGTAGTAGGTGCCGTTGACCTCGATTGCAGTGACACGCCGGCTCGCGTATTCGAGCTCGCGTCGCTGAATGAGTTTGGCCGGATAGAAATTGTCCCGCCATGGCGTATAGGTCCAGCCGCCGATGCCGACACGAATGCGGTTTCCCGCCGCCGCGTTCTGCGCTGGCAAGTCACCCTTGGTAGTTTTGGATTTCGGCATGACAGTTCACAAGTACGTTTTGACGGTACACGCGTCGAATTCTCGCCCACGCTGCAGTCCTGCATGATGCGACGTAGTGCGACGAAAGCCAATGCGGGATCTTGGGCATGTCCAGGAAACAATTTGATCGGATACTCGCCGCCACTGTCGCGGTGATCGGGTTTTTGATCGATCGATGAGCGCGTTCTCGTTCTGAGAGCAATGCACAAAATCGTCGAAGAAATCAGTCGATCGGGCACAATATGCGTACTGCTCCCGTCGACATGATCCGATGCAAAATGCAACTGATCCCCATGTGCTGATTCTCGGCGGCGGCTTCGGCGGACTTTGGGCGACGCGTGCGCTCGCTTCGGTGCCGGTGCGCGTGACCCTGGTCGATCGCACCAATCATCATCTGTTCCAGCCCTTGCTCTATCAGGTTGCGATGGCCGGACTTTCCTCGCCGGACATTGCAGCGCCACTGCGGCATATTCTGCGCGAGCAGCGCAACGTGTCCGTTCGCATGGATGATGCTCGCGAGATTGACGTCGACGCGCGCCGGGTGACGCTTGCGCACGGTTCACTCGACTACGACTACCTGATCGTCGCGACCGGTGCGCGCCATACCTATTTCGGCCATGACGGCTGGTCGCAATTTGCGCCCGGGCTGAAGACGCTGGACGATGCAGTCTTGATCCGTCGTCGCATGCTGCAGGCGTTCGAATGCGCCGAACGCGAAAGCGATCCACAGCGGCGCGCGGAATGGTTGAACTTCGTGATCATCGGTGGCGGTCCGACCGGCGTCGAGCTCGCCGGCACTTTGGCCGAGATCGCGCACCACACCTTGCCGCGCGAATTCCGCCACAGCGATCCGCGCAGCGCATGCGTTCACCTGATCGAAGCGGGCCCGCGCGTGCTTGCATCCATGCCCGAAGTGCTGTCGGTGAAAGCACGCAGCCAGCTCGAACGCCTCGGAGTGAGCGTGCAGACGGGGCAGGCGGTAACCTCCATCGACGAAACGGGCGTCACCCTAGGGGATCAACGCATCTCTGCGCGCACCGTGTTGTGGGCAGCTGGTGTCGCTGCATCGCCACTTGGCGCACAACTGGGCGCCGAGCGCGATCGGGCAGGGCGGGTCAAGGTCGAGGCAGATCTTTCGTTGCGCGACCATTCCGAAGTGTTTGTCATCGGCGATCTTGCGAGCGTCGTGCAGAATGGTATGCCGGTACCCAGCGTCGCTCCGGCAGCCAAGCAGATGGGGGCGTTCGTCGCTCGCTCGATCTGTGCGCGCATGGCGAAACGGACGTCTCCCGCGTTCATCTACCGCGACTACGGCAACCTGGCCACGGTCGGTCGGAAGGCGGCGGTTGTCGATCTGCACGGCTGGCGAATTTCCGGCACGCTGGCGTGGCTGTTCTGGCTGGTCGCGCACATCTTCTTCCTGATCGGATTCCGCAACCGCCTCGTCGTGATGATCGACTGGGTCTGGTCGTATTTCACCTATCAGCGAAACGCTCGGATCATCATCGGCAGCGAACCCGACGAATAGTGGGCTAGGATCGACGCTATGATGCGGCAGGCACGGGAGGAGCGGGGAATGCGGATATTCGCACTGACGCTGATGATTGCGTGTGGCCTGGCGATGGCGGGTTCGGCTGTGGCGGCCGGGCTCGAAGGCCACGTCGGCCTCGTCGTGGACGGCAAGCCGTTGCGTGCCCAAGAGGCTGGGGAGGTGGTTGTCTACTTCAGGCCATCCGCGGCCGCCGCACTGCGAGTGCCGGCCGTTCCGTATGTGATGAGCACCCAGCGCAAGCAGTTCGTACCGCGCATCCTGCCAGTCGTCGTCGGCAGCAAGGTGCGATTTCCGAACCAGGATCCGATCCTGCACAACGCATTCTCGGCGTCGAAGGACAATGCATTCGATGTCGGCCTGTACAGCGGCGGAGAAGAGCAGACGGTAACTTTTGCGCATGCCGGTTACGTGCGCGTGTACTGCAACGTGCACCATTCGATGGTCGGTCATATTCTCGTGCTGGATACGCCGTACTTCACGCGGCCCGATGCGGATGGGCGATTCAAGTTCACCAATCTGCCCAAGGGCCGCGGCGATCTCGTGGTCTGGCACGACCGCGCAACGCCCTGGCATGCTCAAGTCGTGCCCGGTGAATCCAAGGACATCGACGTGACGCTCGATCTGGACCAACGGCGCATCCCGCCGCACATGAACAAGTTCGGCAAACCCTACGGTCGGAGCGCAAATGCGGAGTATTGATCGATCGCGCCAACGCGGTGCCTTCAGTGTGCCGCTCGCCCTGCGGCTCTTTCTTGGCATGGCCGTGCTGATCGCCCTTTCGGTGGGCGCTGCGGTTTTCGTTACTTATGTGCAGGGTCGGCGCATCGCCGAACAGGCCGTCGAAAAATCGCTGACCACCAGCGCAGCCGTGCAACGCGAGTTCGAGCAGCGCCGCCTCGAACAACTGCAGCTCGCTGCACGCCTGATCGCAGCCGATGCGGGATTCGTCAAATACATTGCGGACGCGGCAGGCTCCAGCCGTCTGCCCGGCCTCGGTGGCAATTCCGCGCCCGACACCGGCTCGATTCGCGACCTGCTCGGTGAGCGACAAAAGGATTTCGGCCTTGATGTCGCGATCCTGCTAGATGCACATGGTGAGGTGCTGGCGCGGACCGATGAAAGCGAGGCGTTCAAGTCATCGCTCGCTGAAGATGCCCTCGTCGCACCCGCGGTGCGAGACGCCGCCCCATTCAGTGGCTACTGGCGACAAGGCGACCGGCTGTTCCAGGCAGCGGTGATTCCGCTGGCGCAGGACCAGGACCTCGCGGGTTTCCTGCTGGTGGCACTTGCGGTCAACGACGAACTGTCGCGCTCGGTTGCACAGGTCAGCGGTGCGCAGATCGCGTTCCTGCTACCGCTCGATAGCGGTCCTGCCCTCATTGCCAGCTCGTTCGATGCTCCAGTCGCGGGCGAATTGAAGAAAGCGCTGGCCGAGGGTCGCGCCGAGCTGCAACCGACATTGCTGGCGGGAAAGACAATTGACCGTGTACCGTTGCGCCTCGCCGCGCAAGACTGGATCGCGCGTTTCGCGCCGACTGCGGCGCCGGGCGAGAGCAAGCTCGGCACCGTCGTCGTATTGAGCTCGTCCGACCAGATCGTCGGCAGCTACAGTGCGATCTTGAATTGGGTCATTCTCGCCGGCCTCGCCTCGATTGGCGTCGCTTTGCTGCTGTCCTTCCTGCTCGCGCGGCGCATCCTGCAGCCGATCGACACGATGGCGCAGGCAGCAGAGTTGGCCGCGGCCGGCGACTATCGAACCCACGTCGGCAGTGGCGGCAGTGATGCGCTGGGACGTCTTGCACGCGCGTTCGATACGCTGCTGTCGGATCTGCGCGAGAAGAGCGATATTGAAGGCTATGTTGGCCACCTCGCGCGTTTCCTGCCGGAACCCGCCGTCGAGCATGCAACAGCATCGCGGCCGGCCGTCGCGGCGGAGCCACCGCGACGCGAGTCGCAGGCACTGCTCGGCATCGAGTTCCGTCATTTGCTCAAGGCAGCAGAACCGCCGTATTCGCCCGAACAGATGTCCACCCAGTTCGCACAGGTTGCCACCTTGCTCGACAGGATCACAGTCGTCCATGGAGCCGAACTACACACCGCAGGAGGCGCTCGCTGGCAATTGGGTTTCACCGGAACCCGACGGCTCGACGCCGCTGCGAGCGCGTGGACGGCGATCCTGCGTGATTGCGCGCAAGCACTTGTCGCGACGCCGGCCGGCGCACTCGCCGAAGGTGATGTGGTGCGCACGGCTGCCGCAAGCGAAAGCGGGACCATCGTGCATGTATTTGGCTCCGCCAACGCCCAGCTTGACCGGTTGCTGTGTGATGCGACCGCGGGCCAATTGCTTCTCACGCGCGCCGCTGGCGATACGCTCAAGGCGGAGCTGGCGCCCGATGGACTTGGAGTCGCCGAGGGTGCATTCAGCGGCAAACGCTACTACACACTCAGTGCCAATGCGCTGGCGCAACTGGGCGTGAATGCAACGAAGGCCGCATCGTCCTCCAGTGTTCCTCCGCCCTCCAAGGCAAAGCCCGGTCGCGGTGACCTCGCACAGGGAACTCTGCTGGGTGGGCGCTACAGGATCATTTCCGAACTGGGCGCCGGTGGCATGGGCGTGGTGTACAAGGCGCACGATCTCGAACTGGACGATGTCGTCGCGCTCAAGATGTTGCGCCCCGGTGTGTTGCTCGACGCGGAACAACTCGATCGCCTCAAGAGCGAGATCAAGCTCGCGCGCAAGATCACGCACCCGAACGTGCTGCGCACCTTCGATTTTGGTGAAGTCGACGCGCGTCCCTTCATTTCGATGGAATACGTGCGTGGCCTGACCTTGCGCTACCTGCTCGGCGAAACCGCGCGCGTGCCGTTCTCGGCTGCCTTGCGGATCGCACGACAACTCTCGGCAGGTCTTGCGGCCGCGCACGAAGTCGGCGTGATCCATCGCGACATCAAACCGGAGAACCTGATCCTCGAAGCGAACGGCAACGCGAAGCTGATGGACTTCGGCATCGCGCGACCGGCGCGGCGCGATGCGCCTGGGCACACCCAGCCCGGGACTTTCATCGGCACACCGAACTACTGCGCACCAGAACAACTCGTCGGTGGCGATGTCGACGAGCGTGGCGACATCTACGCTTGCGGTGTGGTGATGAGCGAGATGTTCTGCGGAAGTCTGCCGTTTCCCGGCGTAAACACGATGGAGATCTATCAGATGCAAATACGAAACGAGCCGGTGTTGCCGTCGAAACTTTGGTCCGACATTCCGCCGGAACTCGAAGCCGTGATCCTGCGCTGCCTGCGTTGCGAGCGCGACGAGCGTTATGCGTCGGCGCGAGAACTCAATGCGGCGCTGACCGGCATGCGGGCCTGAGCCATGGCGCACAATCGCTGGCACTCATCAAGGAGAGCGTTGCTCGCGGGTCTGCTGTCACTGGGCCTGTCGCGCGCATTCGCACAGGACGCCGTGCTCGACGCGCAAGAGCAAGAGCAACCACCGAGTCGAAACTGGACGACATTCGGCGATCTGTGGATCGGCTACGACCATGTCTCGGGTTTGCCCGGCGGTCGCGCCAACCTTTCGCGCGTGCGCGGACGCGCGCGACTCGGCGGGATCTGGAATTTTGCAGCGGAATGGGAAATAGGCGGCGCACTGCGGGTGGCGGATGGCAGCGACGCCAATCGCGACAATCGCCGCAACAACGACAACGAACGCAGCGACAGCATCGGGCTGGATCAGTTGTTCGTGCGCTGGCATGCCTCTGAAACCACCAGCATCACGGCGGGCAAGACGCCGCTCGCATTCGATCTCTCACCGATGCTGTGGGACCAGGATCTGCGCCCGGCCGGCGTCACGTTTGATCATTCGATCGCGCTCGGCGAATTCGATCGCCTGCAACTGGGTGCAGCGGCGCTCGCCGGGCAGAATTTGTATGGAGACAAGTCACGCATCGGCGCGCTCCAGGCGGCATGGCGCTGGCACGAAGGCGCGCCACTGAGTGGCAGCGTGTTGTTGAGCTATATCGATTTCGGCAATATCGAAGAATTGGAGCATCAGGGCATGGCGCGCACGAATTCGTTGCGCGCTGGTAGTTACGGCAATGACTATCATCAGATCGATCTGCAATACGTCAATGACTACCACCTGCTCGATCTGCAACTGATCGGGCGTTACAAGCTCGCGCACTGGCCGATCGAACTTCGCCTCGACCGGGTACACAACCTCGGCGCGGATGTCGCGCGCGATGGTACGCGCGGCAGTCTTACCGTTGGCGACCGGCTGCAGCCGCAAGGCTGGGAGTTCGGCTATGCCAACCAGCGCATCCAGCGCGATGCGGTGCTGGCGGCGTTCAATTCGGATGAGTGGTGGTTCCACAGCGCGACTCGTGGGCAACTCGCGTGGGTCGGCTACGGGCTCGATGCAACCTGGAATCTGCGCCTTTCCGGTTTCCGCGAGCGGCGCGACGGACTCAGTCGCGACACGAATCGTTTGCGGCTCGATCTCTCAGCGCGCTGGTAGCCACCTTGCTTGCGTCGACGCTCCGGCTTGGACAGCAAGGCGGCATGCCGGAACGTTTTTGACGCCGGCCTTCAGGCGCTTGCCGCTATGGCTCATAGCATCGCAGTTGCCACCGCGTCCGGAACCGCCCATTCGAAAGTTGTGTGGTCGCGCGCCAGCCTGCACCAACGCATGCTCGGATGAAAACGCGTATCTTCGTGCTACAAGCCTGCATTGCGAGGAGTCGCTGGATGGATGTGAACGTGGAGCGCAACGAGGCGGCAAACCGCTTTGAAGCCATCGTCGATGATGTGTTGTGCGTGCTCGAATACCGTCTCGATGGCAAGGTAATCACGCTCCTTCATACTGGCGTGCCGGATGCGGTTGGCGGGCGTGGCATCGCCGCAGCGCTGACCAAGACCGCGCTCGACACCGCACGTCACGAAGGCTGGCGCGTGGTGCCGGCATGTGCGTATTCGTTGTCGTATATCGCACGCCATCCGCAATATCAGGATCTGGTCAGCGACGGCTAGCAGCCATCGTCCGATCGAACCGGCTGCCGAGGTCCGTGGACTGGTGTCGACGTGCGAAACGGCCGACGAAACGCGCCGGCACCAGTGCTCCGAGTGAAGCGCGAAGCATGCAGGCTTCATCCTTTTTACCGCGCGCCACCCGTACCGGCGCAAGTTGCAGTTCCACCTCGATCGTGTGGTTGGCGGCTATCCTCAGCGCTCCGCCCCGCACGCTCCCCGACGTGCGGTGACCGGAGCGGTCTTTTTTCTTGCTGCCCGCAGTGCTCCAATTGGCGGATCGACTGTGACGCACGCCCGCTATCGTGCGCCAAGTAGGGCACTGCGCTTGCATTTCAGCCTGCTAGACTGTGTCAAATCGTTACGGCGGCAGGCACGTCAGGAGCCAGATGGATGGCGTATTCGAGCGGCCCTGCAAGGTTCCACGATGGGGTGTGGCAATCGGTCAGTTTGAATTTACTGGGAGAGAGGTTGAAATGAACAAGCAATCGTTACTGGCGGTTCTGTTGTTGGCTGGGCTCGCCAGCGCGGGTAGCGCGTTCGCGGGTGGCAAACCGGCCATCGGCGTCGCGGAATTCAAGAATGAGTCGGGTGCCGGCTGGTGGCGCGGCGGGGTCGGCTGGGAATTGTCCGGCATGCTGTCGAACGAACTGTCGAGCAGCGGCGACTTCCGCGTCGTCGAGCGGGCGAAGCTAGAGAAGGTGCTCGAGGAACAAAACCTCGCGGCATCCGGTCGCGTGCGTTCGGGTACTGGCGGCAAGATGGGGCAGGTGACCGGCGCCGACTATCTCGTGTTCGGCACCGTTACGGCATACGAAGAAAACACCGCAAGCACCGGTGGCGGCCTCAGCTTCCGCGGCATTTCACTCGGCGGCAAGAAGTCGGATGCCTACATTCGCATCGATGTGCGCGTGGTCAACTCGAGCACGGGTGAAGTCGACTTTTCGCGTGCGATCGAAGGTCGCAGTTCGGGCGGCGGCATGTCGGTCGGTTTGTTTCGCGGCGGTTTCGGCGGCAATCTCGCGCACGAAGAGAACACACCGGCCGGCAAGGCAATCGGTGCGGCGCTGGTCGAAGTCAGCGAATACCTCGACTGCGTAATGGTCAAGCGCGGCAGCTGCGAATCGGATTTCAACGCGAAGGAACAGAAGCGTCGCGCTGGCGACAAGAAGGCGCTCAAGCTCGACTGAATTACTCCGCTCGTTGGTCCACAAAAAAACGGCGGGGGAACCCGCCGTTTTTTTATGACTTGGTTCCAGGCTTCAGCGCGGCCCGCGCGGGCCACGGCGATTGTTGCCACCCGGGCCGCGTGGGCCCGAGGTATTGCCATCGTGCAATGAATTGCCCGGCGATCCACCCTGATGCGGTTTGCGCGGTCCGTTCGGTCGGGGGCCGCGTGCATTCTGCGGGCGCGGCTGATATGGACCGCTCGGCGCTGAATTGCCATCGTTGACTGAATTGCCGGGCGAGCCGCCGTCACGGTAGGGTGACCTCGGTCCATTGCCGCGCGGTGCATTCGGGTTTTGCGGGCGCGCAGTGTTGCCGCGTGGGCCGTTTGGATTTTGCGGGCGCGCGCTGTTGCCGCGCGGTGCATTCGGATCCTGCGGGCGAGCGCTGTTGCCACGGGGTCCGTTCGGATTCTGCGGGCGTGCCCGATTGCCGCGGTCATTGTTCCCATCTGAGCGCGGTCCATTCGGATTGGGTCCGCGCGGCTGGAACTGGCCCGGTTGTGATGAGTTGGGCGAGTAACCTTGCGCTTCACCGGGTCGAGCACCGCGCCGCGGACGCCCCGGCTGCCCTGCGCTGTCGGGGAACCAACTGCGCAATACAGCGGGGCTCAGGCCCGGCTCGGCATAGGCGGCGTTGCCGCGCGGTTGTCCTTGACCCTGTCCCTGTCCTTGTCCACGACCAGGACCGCGGTTCGGACGCGGACCCTGCGCGGGTCCACCCGGTCCACGTCGCCCTTGGCCTTGCGCCGGGCGCGGAGCACCGCGTCCTGGTGCGCCGCCACCGGGTCCACCGCGCGGTTTGCGCGATGGCTTACCCGCGCCTGCGCGCCAACCATCGTCGCGAATGCGGTCGAAACTGGCGAACTCGCGTGCTTCATCGTTGCGTGCGCTGGTCCAGGCCTGCTGCGATTTCGGGTTCGGTCGGAACTCGGTTGGCGTCGCGCGACGTTGGCCGATCACCGGCGCCAGCGTCAGGCGCGGTGCGCGCTCGTGAATCCCGCTGCGCTGACGCAATTGATGAATCTGCCCGATGTCGAGGTCGGAATGACGCCCGCGCAGGAGTCCGCGTGGCAGCTCGATGCTGCCATAGCGGATACGCTTCAGGCGGCTCACCATGAGTCCTTGCGATTCCCACATGCGGCGCACTTCGCGGTTGCGCCCCTCGCGCAGCACCACGCGGAACCAGGAATGGCTGTTGCCGCGACTGACGACTGCTATCTCGTCGAAATGTGCGGGGCCATCCTCGAGATCGATGCCGGTGCGCAGCTTTTCGATCGTTTCATCGGGTACTTCGCCGTGCACGCGACAGATGTATTCGCGCTCGATTTCCGAACTCGGGTGCATCAGCGTGTTGGCGAGTTCGCCATCGGTGGTCAGCAGGAGCAGTCCGGTGGTGTTGATGTCGAGTCGACCAACGGCGATCCAGCGCGCACCCTTGAGCGGTGGCAGCTGTTCGAACACGGTCGGTCGACCTTCCGGATCTTCGCGCGTGGTGACAACGCCATCGGGCTTGTTGTAGACGATGACCTGTGCGTGCTCGGCGGCATCTGCGACCACGACAAAGCGCTTGGCGTCCAGTTCGACGCGGTCGCCGGTGTGCACGCTCTGCCCGAGCGTGGCGACGGCGCCGTTTATCTGCACCTCGCCCGCTTCGATGCGCTGTTCCAGCATGCGGCGCGAACCGAGGCCGGCATTCGCGAGCACCTTGTGCAGGCGCTCCTCGACAACCGGCGTATCGTCGGTCTCGGAGCCGCGCTTGAGCTTGAGGATGGAACGGGAGGGAGTGGTCATGCTACGGATTCCGGGGTGTCGTTTTCTGCGGCGCCAGTGGAGAGATCGGCGTCGATGGATGAGGAGGCAGGTGACTCGGCATCATTGGCCGCGTCGCTGGATGTTTCGGGGGTGTCGGCGCCATGCGCTGCGGGGGCAGTCATGGTTTCGATGTCGGCGACCGTTGCGTCGCTGCGGTCGTCATTTTCTTGTTCTTCTGCCGCTTCGTCTTCAGGCAGACCAGCGATGGCCGCTATCACGCGACGATCGGCGTCGAACTCGAGCTGCGGGTCCATCTCTTCGATGTCGCGCAGTTCGCTGAGGGGCGGAAGTTCGTCCAGCGATTTGAGATTGAAGTAATCGAGAAACTGCTTGGTCGTACCGAACAGCGCGGGCTTGCCGGGCAGATCGCGGTAGCCGACTACGCGCACCCATTCGCGCTCTTCCAGCGTGCGCACGATATTCGTCGACACCGCAACGCCGCGGATCTGCTCGATCTCGGCGCGGGTGATCGGCTGACGGTAAGCGATCAGTGAAAGCGTCTCGAGCAGGGCGCGCGAGTAACGCGATGCCCGTTCGCTCCAGAGCCGCGACACGAACGCATGCACGTCCTGACGCACCTGATAGCGGAAGCCCGAGGCGACTTCGACCAGTTCGACGCCGCGTTCGGCGCAATCGTCCTGCAGTTCGCCAAGGGCGCGAGCGAGGTCGTCGTGCGGCGGCATCTCCAGCTCGTCGAACAGGCCGGAGATCTGCGGCAGCGTCAGCGGTTGCGCCGACGCCAGCAGGGCTGCCTCGATGATGCGTTTGAGTTCGGGTATTTCCTTCACGAAACCATTCTCATGTGAAAAGTGTGGTCGGGGATGCCCATTTCCTGGTGCGTCTGATCGGCGCTCGATCGCAAACTCATCAGGCCATCGCCAGCGACTTCAGGTAGATCGGAGAAAGCGCCTCTTCCTGCATGATCTCGACTAGGTGTTCCTTGGCCAGTTCGAGCAGGGCCAGAAAAGTCACGACCACGCCGCGACGACCCTCGCTTGCGTCGAACAGCGTCTCGAAACGATGGAACTCGCCGTCACCGAGGGCGCGCAGCACGTCGCTCATGCGGCTGCGCACGTTCAACGCGTCGCGCTTGATCGCGTGGTGACCGTAGAGGTCGGCACGCTTCATCACGTCTTTCAGCGCCAGCAGCAGCTCGCGCAATTCCACCGGCGGCGGCAGGCGAACCATGTTGCGGTCTTCGACCACGATGTGCGCCGGCGCAAAGTCGCGTTCCTGCCGCGGCATCGCGTCGATGTCTTCGGCCGCCTTCTTGAAACGTTCATATTCCTGCAGGCGGCGCACCAGCTCGGCACGCGGGTCGGCCTCGATGCCTTCCTCGGCCGGCGGACGAGGCAGCAGCAGGCGCGACTTGATCTCGGCCAGTATCGCGGCCATGACCAGGTACTCGGCCGCGAGCTCCAGCTTCATCTCATGCATCAGCTCGATGTAGTCGACGTACTGGCGCGTGATCTCCGCCACCGGAATATCGAGGATGTCCAGATTCTGCCGTCGGATCAGGTACAGCAGCAGATCGAGTGGACCCTCGAATGCGTCCAGGATGACCTCGAGCGCATCCGGCGGGATGTACAGGTCCTGCGGCATTTCGAGCACGGGCTGACCGCGCACGACCGCCAGCGCAATTTCCTGCTGCTGCGGTACCTGCGCAAAGGTGCTGGCCGGCGTTTCTGGAGTGGACTGTTCGGCGGTCTGATTCATGCTCGATCCCATGACCTTGAACCCACGTCAGCGGGCGCCTCACGGCGAAGGTCATGCTTAGATCATGGCGAGTTGCGGCGTGGCGTGCGGGGTTGAAAAATCCGGCACGGCGCCTGCAACGGAGGACACCCGGATCCCTGATCCGGAGGTCGGCAAAACTCACACAAGGTTCAAGTGCGCCGGCGGACACATGCATCGCCGCGTCTCGCGCGGGGATTTCCGGGGCTCTCAATTGACGCCTAGGGTACGGGCAATTTGCGAAATGCGCAAATCTGCCATGGTTCGGGTACACGCGGGCGCCCGGTCCTGTCGCTTCGGCTAACATACGCACCCTTCAAAGGATGGCCCATCCATGTGGTATGCGATCGTCGGCAACGACATTCCCGGCTCACTGGCGCACCGCCAAGCTGCGCGCCCGGCGCATCTTGAGCGCCTGAAACGCCTGCACGAGGAAGGTCGCTTGCTGCTGGCGGGTCCTTTTCCCGCCATTGACGCGGAGGATCCGGGTCCGGCTGGCTTCAACGGCAGCCTGATTGTCGCGGAGTTCACCGATCTTGTTTCCGCACAGGCCTGGGCCGATTCTGATCCCTACGTCGCCGCCGGCGTGTACAGGGACGTCAGCGTGCGACCGTTTCGCAAGGTGCTGCCTTGAGCGATCGGGTCGAGCAGATCAGGAATCGCCTGACCGGTGCGCTCGCACCGCTCGAACTCGAGGTCGAGGACGAGAGCCATCGTCACGCCGGCCACGCCGGTGCGCGCGACGGACGCGGTCACTTCCGCGTGCGTATCGTCAGCGCCACGTTTCGTGGCCAGGCAGCGCTGGCACGCCATCGCGCGGTGTATGCCGCGCTTGGCGATTTGATGCAGACCGATATCCATGCGCTCGCGATCGATGCGCGCGCTCCTGAAGAAGATCGAGCGGCTTGAACCACCACTCCAGTACATAGGCTTTCGTTGCATGCGTCTGACCACGATCAAGCTCGCCGGATTCAAGTCCTTCGTCGACCCGACGACCCTGCACCTGCCCACCAACATGACCGGTGTGGTCGGGCCGAACGGCTGCGGCAAGTCGAACATCATCGATGCGATCCGCTGGGTGATGGGCGAGAGCGCGGCCAGTCGTCTGCGTGGCGACGCGTTGACCGACGTGATCTTCTCCGGCTCGACCAGTCGCAAACCGGTCGGCAGTGCGATGGTGGAGCTCTTGTTCGACAATTCCGATGGCCTGATCGTAGGTGAATACGCCAGCTACAACGAAATTTCCGTCAAGCGCATCGTCAGTCGCGACGGCCAGTCGCAGTATTTCCTCAACGGCGTGCGTTGCCGCCGGCGCGACATCACCGACCTGTTCCTCGGCACAGGCCTGGGGCCGCGCAGCTACTCGATCATCGAGCAGGGCATGATTTCGGAGATCGTCGAGGCCGATCCCGAGCAATTGCGCAATCATCTGGAAGAGGCCGCCGGCATCTCCAAGTACAAGGAGCGGCGCAAGGAAACCGAGAGCCGAATCAAGGCGACGCGGGAGAACCTCGATCGCGTGCGGGACGTGCGCGACGAAGTCGACAAGCAGCTCGAACATCTCAAACGCCAGGCACGCACGGCCGAACGCTGGCAGGCGTTCAAGGACGAACAGAAGAAGAAGGAAGCCGAGGTCAAGGCGCTCAACCTGCGCGCCGCACAGACCGAGCTCGATGGACATTCCGGCGCACGCAGCAAGGCGGAACTTGCGATCGAACAGCAGCTCGCCGAGCAGCGCCATACCGAAGCGGGCCTCGAAACCGGGCGCGAGAAGCACGCCGCGGCAGCCGAACACATGAATGCGGTGCAGGGCGAGGTCTATCGCGTCGGTGCCGAGATTGCGCGGGTAGAGCAGCAGATCCAGCACAGCAGGGAATTGGCCGAACAGCTCGAGCGGGCGCGCCAGGAAACCGAACGCGCGCATGCGGAGCTTGCCGAGCATATCGAGAGCGATCGTCAGCGCTTCGAGGAGCTCGGCGCGCTGCTCGCTGACGCGGAGCCACAACTGGCGACGTTGCGCGAGGCGGATGAAGACGCGGGTGAAAGTCTGCGCGTCGCGGAAATGAAACTGGCCGAATGGCAGACCGCTTGGGACCAGCATGCGCAGTCCACCTCGCAAGCGGGCCAGTCAGCCGAAGTCGAGCGCACGCGCCTCGACTATCTCGACAAGCAGTGCCTCGCAGCCGACCAGCGCCGTGCGGCGCTCGAAACGGAGCGCAATGCAGCGAACCTGGACGAGCTCGGGTCCGCGCTCAGCGCACTCGACGCGGAGCACGGCGGCTTGCGTGAACAGGTCGAGACCCACACAGCCTCGCTCGATGAGCGTCGCGGCGCGGCCGAAGCCGCGTTGGAGCACGAGCGCGCAACGCATACCGCGCTCAGCACTGCGCGTGGAAGCCTCGAAAATCTGCGGGGTCGACTCGGTTCGCTGGAAACACTGCAGCACGCCGCGCTTGGCGACACTGGCGGGGCTGTACAGGAGTGGTTGCAAAACCTCGGGCTCAGCGACAGCAAGCGCCTTGGCGAGACGCTGCAAGTCGACGCTGGTTGGGAACGCGCGGTCGAGGTGGTGCTCGATGGCTGGCTGGAATCCGTACTGGTCGATGACGCGCAGGCACTGGCGAGCGATCTTGGCGCGCTGGGTGCTGCCGATCTGGTCTTGATGAGTGCGAATGCGCAATCGTCCCCGGTTCCCGACACCTCGCTTGCGGCGCGGGTGCGCGGTCCCGCCGCCGCGCGAGTGCTGCTGGCGCGCGTGCACGCGTGCGATTCGCTCGCAGCCGCGCGTGGCTTGGCGCTGGGTGCCGGGGAATCCGCAGTCACCTCAGAAGGCGAGTGGCTCGGCCACGGCTTCCTGCGTGTGCAGCGCGGCGCTGGCGCCCAGGTGGGCGTGATCGCGCGCGAACGGGAAATTCGCGAACTCGCCGCACGCATCGGCGAAGTCGAAAGCGAGATCGGCTCGCATGCCGACGCACTCGAGCGTGGCAAGCACGAGCGCATTGACGCCGAACGCATGCGCGACGATGCGCAGCGCGAGCTGTACACCGTCCATCGACGCCTGGCTGAAGTGGCGGGCCAACTGCAAAGCCATCGCGGCCGCATCGACAGCGCGAATGAACGCCTGACGCGCGTTGCGCGCGAACTTGAGGAAGTGAACGTCAAGCTGGACAGTGATCGCGATCAGGCGCGAGAGGCGCGTGGGCGCCTCGATACCGCGGTCACCAACATGGGCGATCTTGAGCAGCGTCGCCAGCAACTCGATGCGGAGCGCCGCACAATGCTGGAAGCACGCGAGGAAGCGCGCATGAATGCGCGCGAGGCACGTGATGCCGCACATCAGCTGGCGTTGTCGACCGAATCCAGACGCACCGCGTCGGCGTCGCTGGAGCAATCGCTGCAACGCATGCACGGTCAGCTCGTCCAGTTCGATACGCGTCGCAGCGAGATCGCCGCGCAGTTGATGTCGGGCAGCGATCCACTGACGGGCCTGGAGAACGAACGCCAGACGCATCTGAACCAGCGTCTGCTTGTCGACAAGCAGATGGTCGAGGCACGCCAGGCCTTGCAGGAGCACGATTCAGAACTGCGCCGCCTCGAACAGGAACGCCATCGTTTCGAACAGACGCTCAATGAACACCGCGAGCACGTCGCGAACCTGCGACTGCGGGAGCAGGAACATCGCCTGCATGCGCAAGCGCTTCACAGCGCGATCGTGGAGGCCGGCTTTGATGTGCAGGCGTTGTTCGAGACGTTGCCGGGTGAAGCAGACGCGACGCAGTGGCAGAGCGAGCTCGCTGAGCTGGAGCAGAAAATCCGCCGCCTCGAACCGGTCAACCTCGCCGCGATCCAGGAATACGAGGAGCAGTCGCAGCGCAAGACCTATCTCGACGCGCAGCTGACTGATCTCACGACTGCACTGGAAACCCTCGAAGGCGCGATTCGCAAGATCGACAAGGAAACCCGGGCACGTTTCAGGGAAACGTTCGATCGCGTCAACACCGGCGTGCAGGAGCTGTTCCCGCGACTGTTCGGTGGTGGCCACGCCAACCTCGTGCTGACTGGCGATGATCTTCTCTCGACAGGCGTGACCATCATGGCGCGCCCGCCGGGCAAGCGCGTGAGCTCCATTTCATTGCTGTCAGGCGGCGAAAAGGCGCTGACGGCAGTAGCACTCGTGTTCGCGATCTTCCGCCTCAATCCGGCGCCGTTCTGCCTGCTCGATGAGGTCGACGCGCCACTGGATGAAGCAAACGTCGGCCGCTTCTCGTCCCTGGTCAGCGAAATGAGCGAGCGCGTGCAATTCATCTTCGTCACCCACAACAAGGCGACGATGGAAGCCGCTCGGCAACTGTGCGGCGTCACCATGCGCGAGCCGGGTGTTTCGCGCCTGGTGCAGGTCGACCTTGAAGAAGCAGCTAAACTCGCCGGCGCGGCCTGACCGGTCGCGATGTCTCGCAGCATAAGGAAACCCTGATGGACTGGAATCCTGCAGTCGGCATTCCGCTCATCGTCGTCGGTGCGTTCGTGCTGGTGCTGATCTACGTGTTCGGCCGCCCGAAAAAGCCCGAACAGGGCGAGCGCCGAATTGTCCGGCGGAATTCGGACGGAAGACGCGTCGAGCCGACCCTGGGTGACTCCGGTGGGCCCGGTGAGCCCGAGCAGGGTGAGCTCCAGGTTTCGATGCATGCTGATCTGGACCGTTTGGGTTCAGTGAAAGTCGACGGTGCGGCGGGGCGGACGGCACCACCGCGCTCGACTGTCGGTACGCGACCCGATCGCCAGATCGAACGCATCGTCACGCTCTTCGTTGCGGCACGTGCGGGCGAGTCGATGGCGGGTTCCGACGTGGTGGTCGCTGCGGAGAAAGCCGGCATGCAATTCGGCGACATGGGTATCTTTCATCGTCCCGTGCTCGGAAAAGTCGTCGAAGGCCCGGTTTTCAGCATGGCCAACATGGTCAAGCCCGGCAGCTTCGACATGAGCCAGCTCGATTCGGTGCGCACGCCTGGCGTGACCTTGTTCATGACATTGCCTGGCCCGCTGCCAGCGCTTGACGCCTGGGAAATGCTGCTGCCAACCGCGCAGCGCCTCGCCGAACTGCTCGATGCGCAGGTGCTCGACGAAGGACGCAACGCGCTCGGGCGCCAACGCATTGCGCATATCCGCGATGAACTGCGTGCGTGGGATCGGCAGCAGGAGCGGAATCAGATTCGGCCGGGGCGGTGAGTCAAAGCGCAATCGGATCATTCGACCATGAGAGCCATGCTTACAGGTTTGTCAGTCGCATTGTTTTGCGTCAGCATTATTCTTGCTGCCTGCGTGGTCTTTTCACTCACTGAAATAGCTCTCCACGGAACCAATGGGAAGGTAGAAATTCTCTTGGTGCTGGCGTATCCGGCAGTCGTCTTTTTGAAATGGACGAGGGAGGCCTGGCGTCGCAAACCTTCAAGTAGTCGACCTTAGAGGGTTCAACGAACGTAGGTCGCCGCCAGCGAATTGAGATGAAACCGCTCCGCATCACGCAGGAACGGTGCTATCAACATCATCACCTGGTGGATGCCGCGATTGAGGTCCGCTTCGTCGGCATCCGGCTTGCCCCCGCGCACGGCATTGAAGTTCATCCAGAACGTCGTGATCAGCAGGATGTTTTCGGCCAGCGCGCGGATCTCGTCCGCGCTTGCACGCATGACTTCGGCGGCGACGAGGCCGCGCAGCAGCTCGGTTGCGCTGCCTGAGGCACGCGTCATGATACGGCCGAAGCGCAGTTTCAGCTTGCGGTTGCGTGCAAGGATGTCGACGAGGTCGCGATAGAGAAATCTGTATTGCCACAGCGACTCGAACACGAGGTGAAGTTGCAGCCAGATATCCTCGAGATTCGGCGCGCGGTCATCGGGCAGGAGCAGCGTGTCGTCGATACGCGTTTCGTAGCGCGCGAACAAGTGCTCGACGATGTCGTCCTTGTTGCGGAAGTGGTAGTAGAGATTGCCCGGGCTGATGCCGAGCTCGTCTGCGATATGGTTCGTGGTGACGTTCGGCTCACCGCGCGCGTTGAACATCGCCAGGCTCGCTTCAAGAATGCGCTCGCGGGTCTGGCGCGCCATGCGCGGAGGACCGATCGTGCGATCAGCCGCCGAGCTTCTTCACCAAATCGACGTATTTCTGCATGGCATCGTCGCTCTTGCTGCCCTTGAGCTTGGCCCATGCTTCGTATTTTGCCGTGCCGACGAAATCGAAGAACCCCGGCTTGGGACCCGACACATCGCCCTCGGCACCTTGCTTGTACAGCGCATACAACTTCAGAAGGGTGTCGTTGTCCGGTCGCTCGGAAAGCTTCTTGATGTCTTCCGCGGCTTGTTCGAATTTGGTCTTGAGGTTCGACATGGAGGGCTCACGGGTCGCCGCACGCGTTGCGGATGCCGAGCTTACAACAGCGCGGCGGTACGTGGTCAATCCGCGCATGGTCCGTTCGTCGTAGCGAGGGCGCCATAGCCACAAGCGGACGCGCGCGGCTATGCTTGCCGCACCACGGAGATCGGGGAACGAGCCATGACGTATTTCGTGACTGGGGCGACCGGGTTCATCGGGCGGCATCTCTTGCAACGCCTGCTCGAGCGCAAGGGCACGATCCATTGCCTCGTGCGCAAGGAGTCGCTGGCCAAGTTCAAGGCCTTGCGCGAAGAACTCGGTGCCGATGAAAAACGCATGGTCGCGATTGTCGGCGATCTGGCCAAGCCAAACCTCGGTGTCACCCCGGCCGGCGCGCGCGAACTCGGCGGCAAGATCAAACATTTCTTCCACCTTGCAGCCGTCTACGATCTCGCCGCGGACATCGAAAGCCAGGCCACCGCCAATGTCGATGGCACGCGCCACGCGCTGCAACTGGCGCAAGCGCTGAAGACAGGCTGCTTCCATCACATCAGTTCGATCGCGGTTGCGGGCTTGTATCCAGGCGTATTCCGCGAGGACATGTTCGACGAGGCGGAGGATCTGGACCACCCGTATTTCCGCACCAAGCACGACGCCGAAGCGCTGGTGCGCAAGGACTATCCGTTGCCGCATCGCGTGTATCGACCCGGCATGGTGATCGGAGATTCGCGTACAGGTGAAATCGACAAGATCGACGGGCCGTACTATTTCTTCCGCTTGCTCAAGAAGATGCGCGAAACGCTGCCGCCATGGATGCCGACGATCGGCCTTGAGGGCGGGCGCATCAACCTGGTGCCAGTGGACTGGGTCGCTTCGGCGATCGACCACATTGCGCACAAGCCCGCACTCGACGGCCATACCTTCCATTTGACCGACCCGGCGCCACGGCGCATCGGCGAAGTGCTGAACCTGTTTGCGCGCGCGGGACACGCGCCTCAGATGACCATGCGCATCGATGCGCGCATGTTCGGCTTCATCCCCGGCAGTGTGCGCTCGGCCCTCGGCAACCTGCCGCCGGTGAAGCGCGTCGTCAAGGTACTTTTGCGTGATCTGGGCATACCGGCATCGGTGATGCAGTTCATCAACTACCCAACCCGCTTCGACTGCCGCGAGACCGAACGTGCGCTGAAAGGGTCAAAGATCAAGCTGCCCAAGCTCGACGACTACGCCTGGCGTTTGTGGGACTACTGGGAGCGGCATCTTGATCCCGACCTGTTTGTCGATCACTCGTTGAGCGGCAAGGTCAAGAACAAGGTCGTCGTGATCACGGGGGGCTCGTCGGGCATCGGCAAGGCTGCCGCGATGAAGATCGCGGCGGCGGGGGCCAAGCTGGTGATCTGCGCGCGTGGTGCGGAAGAGCTCGATCTGACGAAGAAGGAAATCGAGGCTGCCGGTGGCAGCTGTCATACCTACATCGTCGATCTCGCTGACCTGGCTTCGTGCGATGCGTTCGTCGCGCAGGTAATTGCCGATCATGGTCGGGTCGACATCCTCGTCAACAACGCGGGACGCTCGATCCGCCGCGCGATCCACGCGAGTTTCGATCGCTTCCACGATTTCGAGCGCACGATGCAGCTCAATTATTTCGGTGCGCTGCGCCTCATCATGGGCGTGCTGCCCGGCATGGCCGAACGCCATCGGGGCCACATCATCAACATCTCCTCGATCGGTGTGCTGACCAATTCACCGCGTTTCTCGGCCTATGTCGCATCAAAGGCTGCGCTGGATGCATTCTCCCGTTGCGCGCAGGCCGAATACTCCGACAACGGCGTCAATTTCACCACGATCAACATGCCGCTGGTGAAGACGCCGATGATCGCGCCGACCAAGATGTACGACTCGGTACCGACGCTCTCGCCGGAAGAGGCGGCAGATATAATCATCGAGGCGATCGTCGAACGGCCGGTACGCATTGCGACACGGCTCGGAACGTTCGCGCAGGTGTTCTACGCGCTCGCGCCGCGAGTGTACGAGATCATGATGAACACGATCTTCCGCCTGTTCCCGGATTCAACAGCGTCGAAGGGCATGAAGGGTCGATCGGAAGTCGAACAGCCGACCAGCGAGCAAATCGCCGTCGCCGCACTCCTACGCGGAATCCATTGGTAGAAAAATTCGCGCTCAAGCGACGCCCACAGGCGTCGCTTGTGAATTTTTCTGAGGAGGCAGGATGCCGACTGGAGAACGCACCAGGGATGGTTGCTCGCGGCAGCTCCCGACGAAGCTTTTCGATGCCCTCAGGCATCGCTTGCGAAAGAATGCAAGAGGCGATCGCAGTTACTACGGGACACCATCCCCACCCGACCTCGGGCATCCAGCCCGGAAGCCCAGTCTGCACATCCCTGTGCAGCCGTTCGCCGGCGCGCGGCATGCCGTGCGACTGCGCCCGCAGGAGCGGGCGCGAACAGCGCAGCTGGCGCGTAGCGCGAGCGCCATGGATGGCGCCAGTCAAGCCCTGCTCACTCCTTGAAGGGGTGGGCTAAATCAGACGCGCTTTGTTACGCGCGCTTTTTTGCCACCGCACGCTTCGCCACCGGCTTTGCGCCGCCCTGCTTGCGCACTTCACGGCCGAGATCATCGACGCGTTTATTGAGCGCTTTCAACTCTTCGTGGCTCGGAATGCCAAGACGGCCAAGGGCGCGCGAAACGCGGTCTTCGAACACCTTTTCCAGCTTGTCCCAGGTTTCCTGGCTGCGCTCGCGCGCCTGACCCAAAGTGGACTCGACATTGCCGCGTACTTCATTGACCTTGGCTTCGGTGAACTTGCGCGTCTTCGCGTCGAGCGCGGCGCCTTCCTTCACCAGCGCCTCGAACAGCTTTCCGCCTTCTTCCTGCGCCTTGGCAAATGCGCCGAGGCCGGCCAGCCAGATCTGCTGGGCCGAGTCCATCACGGTCTTGCTGACGGTACGCGCCTCGGTGGCGGCATCGGGCGTCTTGCTGCGGGTCTTGAGCTTGGGTTTCGCTGCCATCGTCGTGTCCTCGTATTGACTTGGGTGCGGCGATTGCCGCGAGTCGACGTGACTTTCGCGGTTTACGTTAGAGCAGACACACTACGTCGGGCGAGTTACGCGATCTACGCAAGGTTTTTGTCGAGCTGGCCGTTGATCTCGCGCTCGATGACCGACTTCAGCGCGCCCATGAGGAAGCCGAGTTCCACGCGCACGTGGATTTCGTCCTTGGCAACCGCGATATGTCCCTTGACCCCGCTGCGATCGAAATTGAGCTGGTTGCCGGCCCATTCGTGCGCGACACCGTATTCTTTCGCGATGCCCTTGGCGACGCGTTCGACGGCGGCTTTCGCGGCCTTCAGGCTCATTTTGTGCGGGCGGCGAATATCGATGGTGGCCATGTTGTTCCCGAGGTTCTGACTGCAATGCGTCGCATGATGCCCGAGCCAGTGCCCGCTGCGTAGTCGCACCGCGGCATCGCGCACGGCATCTGCCGGCGGCAGGCGAATGCTGTGATAATGTCACTCGATCAGCCTGCGAATTCGAAGCGATGCGACTCAGTTTTGCCAATGGCGAACATGCCGATTTCGTCCTCGATGCCGGCGTTGCAAGTGTCGGCCATGCGGACGGCAATACGCTGGTCCTGATCGGCAAGGACGTCGCCGCACGACATGCGCGCCTGAGCGTGGATGCTCGCGGAATAGTGCTCGAAGTGCTTGAGCCGGCTGCTCGCACACACCTGAATGCGCGTCCCGTGCGCGAGAAAGCGCTCCTGCGTTGTGGTGATGTGCTGTGCCTGGGTACGGTCACGATCGCCATCAAGATGGATCGTGACGACTTGATAGAAACCGCACTGCCGCCCGAAGTGGCCGTGGCGACTGCCTCCTCCAGCCCGGCCCGGGTCATCCTGCGTGGCGTTTCGGGCAGCCATTTCGGCAAGACGATCGCGGTCAATTCACGGCTTACGGTTGGCAGCGGCGCCGATTGCGGCCTGCTCATCCGCGAGACGCAGATCGCCGCGCGGCATGCGCTCGTCGAGAGCGTCGGGGATGCGATCTATTTGCGCAACCTTGCGGCTCCGAATGGCAGTACGGTGAATGGCGTGCGCGTCAGGAACGCTGTTGTCCACCCGGGCGACCAGCTTGCATTCGAGCGCAGCTATTTTGTGGTTGAAGCTCCCGGTTTACCGCTGCGTGGCGAACTGCGCAGCAACGAATCCTTGGCGGGCGCGGAATCGTTCGACGCCGTGCATGATGCGGCATCGGCGATCGAACCCGCTCGGCCAGAACGCGCCATCTGGTGGCTGATCGGCGCCGCTGTGCTGATCGCACTTGCGCTCGTGCTGCTGATCCATCGCGGCATTTAGCGGCGCGTCCGCAGGCATTTCCGCGACTCCTGCGACGTTCTTTTCAATCACCGCTGCTGGCTCGCGTCAATGCACCGATACGCGCACCAGCGTCGGCGCTTCGCGGTATCGACCGGGGAAGAGGCGCTTGAGATTTTCGATCTTCGGCAAATCGTTGAAGACGATGTAAGGCGCGCCCGGATTGAGCGTCAAGTAATCCTGGTGGTAGTTCTCCGCGGGATAGAAGGTCTTGCCCTGCTCAAGGGTGGTCACGATCGGCTCGGCATACGCATGCGCCTTGTCCAATTGCGCGATGTAGCCTTGCGCTACCTTGAGCTGTTCGTCGTTCGCGACAAAGATTGTCGAGCGGTACTGAGTGCCGCTGTCCGGGCCCTGTCGATTCAGTTCAGTTGGATTGTGCGCTACCGAAAAGTAGATCTGCAGCAGCTGACCGTAGGTGACCAGCTTCGGGTTGTAGGTGACTTCGACCGATTCCGCATGGCCGGTATCGCCACCGCCGACGGCCTCGTAGCGGGCAGTATTCCCCGCGCCACCCGCGTACCCCGAAACCGCCTTGGTGACGCCTTTTACGTGCTGGAAGACCCCTTGCACGCCCCAGAAACAACCGCCGGCAAACACCGCCTTGTCGGAAGCTGCGTTTTGCGCGGATTCGTCGAGCGCGGGCGCGGGAATCACGACGGCCGGTTCCTGCGAGCGTGCGGAGACCTGCCAGAAAAGCATGCAGGGCAGTGCGATAAGAGCAAGGTAGAGCAAGGGTCGCGTTGCTTTCTTCAAACGTGAATTCATGTGAGTCTCCTGATGGATCATCATTGTCACCGGCAGCGCCGGCCTAGCCGAACGTGAATGCGAATGCCTGTGCGCCGGGATCGATGAATTCGATGTCAAAGGTGCGGTCCTTGACCTCGCCGCTCGATCGAATCAATTGATAGAGCCGTTGCTCCGTGATGACACCGTTTCCGTCGTTGTCGGTGTCGGTGCCATGGTTCTGGCCTGGGGCAGCACCGTCGATCCTGACGCGGAAACGCACTGGTTTGCCGTTCGTGCTCGGGCCGAGTACGAGATGCAGGTCGCGCGCGTGAAAGCGATAGACGATCCTGCCACCCGCTGCAAGCAGATCGGCTTTTTCTTCACCGACCGACCAGTTGCCCGCCAGTCCCCACTGGTTCCGCGCAGGCTCGACAGGTGCGGCATACACGTGCGCTGCGTCTTTCACTTGGCCGCCGGTCGACGCGAAATTTGCGGCTCGCGCGTAGCCGGCATAGGTCTCGGGCGACTGCACGTCGCCGAGGTCGGAGGCGAGTTGCGCACCTGCTGCTTGTGTCTTCACGAGGTCCGCCGAAACATGGCTGCGCCCGCTTTCGGCGAGCAATTGCTGGATCACGCGTTCCGATTCGTCATACTTGCCTTCGCCGAAATGATGATGGCGAATGCGTCCCTGTGCATCGATGAAATAGTGAGCGGGCCAGTATTCGTTCTTGAATGCTCGCCAGATCGCGTAGTCGTTGTCGATCGCGACCGGGTAGGCGATTTCGTTGTCCCTGACCGCACGACGCACGTTGTCGACGTCTTTCTCGAAGGCGAACTCGGGTGCATGCACACCGATCACGATGAGGCCCTGATCTTTGTACTTTTCCGCCCATGCCCGAACATAGGGCAGGGCACGCAGGCAATTGATGCAGGAGTAGGTCCAGAAATCGACGAGGACGACCTTGCCGCGCAGATCGGCAGCCGTGAGCGGCTTCGAGTTGAGCCATTCGTCCGCACCGTCCAGCGAAGGAGCGATCCGTTCTACCGGGAGCGTTGCCGCAGAACTCGCCTTCGACGGCTCGGACGTGGATTCCGCCCCACCCGATGCCTCTTGCGCAGTGGCGGAGCGCGGACGTATCGCATCGACCAGCGCGCTCTCGAAGCCGCCTGTGCGCGCAAGCGAGAAGCGGGTCAGCAATCCCGTATCGAGCCCAAGCGAGATCGCGACGACGCCTGCAAGCACCGCAAGGCCGAGACCACGACGTATCCATTCGCCGGCTCCGAGAGATTTCTTCATCATGACGAAGACGCGTCCGCCGACCAGCAGCGCGATGGCCAGTGAGGTCGCCGCCCCCGCCGCGTAGGCGAGCAGGAGCAGGCTCGTTCCGACATTGGCGCCTTGCAGTGCGGCGCCCGTCAGCACCAATCCGAGGATCGGTCCTGCGCAAGGAGCCCACAACAGGCCCGTTGCGACGCCGAGCAGGAAGGACGGCAGCAGTGAGGCCGTGCCGTGGTCATCGTGTTCGGCGGACTGCGAAAGACGCGCCCCGATCGCGACGAGGGGTCGTGCGACGCGATCGGCGAGTACGGGAAACACCAGGGTCATTCCGAAAAAGGCCAGCATCAGCAGGGCAGCAAATCGCCCGTACTGGTTGGCCTGCACGGCCCAACCGCCGCCCACGGCGGCGAGCGTGGCCACCCCGGCGAACGTGATGGCCATGCCGCACAACATCGGCAGGCCGCTGCGCAGGAACGGCTGGCCGGCGCGCGCGAACACAAACGGCAGCACCGGCAGGATGCACGGACTGAGTATCGTGAGTACGCCACCGAGGTAGGCAAGGACGAGGAGGATCATGAGGAGATCGACATCCCGCCGTCAGGCAGTCGCTTTGAAGTTCAGCGCAACGCCGTTCATGCAATAGCGCAAGCCGGTGGGACGCGGACCGTCGTCGAACACGTGCCCCAAGTGGCCTGCGCAACGGCGGCAGTGGATCTCCGTGCGCACCATCCCCAGCGTCGAGTCGCGCGTTTCCTTCACCGCATTCTCGAGCGGCTTCCAGAAACTGGGCCAACCGGTTCCGCTATCGAATTTCGTTTGCGATGAGAACAGGTCGAGCGCGCACCCGGCACATGCGAACGTGCCACTGCGTTTTTCGTGATCCAGCGGGCTGCTGAAGGCGCGCTCGGTGCCTTGCTGGCGGAGCACGCTGTATTGCGCAGGCGTCAGCAGGGTCCTCCATTCCTCGTCGGTGTGCATGACTTCAAAATGCTCGGCTGCTTCGGCATGAGCGTTCTGCATCGCCCACTTGCGCAGACCCACCACGCCAAATGTCGCGAGCACCGCGCCGCCGATCAGCAGACGGCGCCGAGAGGGGTCCGCCGCATCGTTTCTGTCGTATTTGCTCATGGAGTCGATCCTCATGGAGTTCTGGCTGCGGGGGGAAGGGAGGCGATGGAATCGCGACGCCAGCCACCCGGTTCGGTCCTTGGCGACTGGCCGGACAGGCCAATGCCTTTCCGTTGATGGCATCCAAGACCGTCTGGTCGCATAAAACATTTCGCGGCGCAGTTCGCTTCGGATGCGATGCCGGCACTGATCATTGGGCGCCGATTCATCAAATTTGAGCCTATGGCTCGAATTCATGGCTGCGCCCCTTGCCTCGATGCTGCGACGCGACATAATCTCCAGCTCTGCCCAGGAGGTTCCCGTGAGTCGTGGATACAACTTCAGCGCTGGCCCAGCCGCGCTGCCGGAAGAGGTGTTGCGTCAGGCCCAGTCCGAAATGCTCGAGTGGGGCAGTGCGCGTGCGTCAGTGATGGAGATCAGCCACCGCGGCAAGGATTTCATTGCATTGGCGGAACAGGCCGAACGAGACCTGCGAGACCTGCTGGCGGTACCGGAGGACTACAAGGTGCTGTTCCTGCAGGGTGGTGCGACCCAGCATTTCGCCCAGATTCCCCTCAATTTCGCGCGCCGCGAACAGACGGTCGACTATGTATTGACGGGTGACTGGAGCGAGAAGGCCGCCAAGGAAGCGAAGGCGCTGGCGCAGGTTCGCATTGCGGCGACGTCCGCTGCGACCAACTACGACCGCATTCCTGCGCGCGCCGAGTGGGATCTCGACTCCACCGCCGCGTACGTCCACGTGACCCCGAACGAAACGATTCGCGGCGTCGAATTTCTAGACATCCCCGATGTTGGCAACGTGCCACTGGTCGGCGATGTCTCTTCGACGATTCTGTCGCGTCCGCTGGATGTTTCGAAATACGCACTCCTCTATGCCGGTGCGCAGAAGAACATCGGACCGTCCGGCCTGGTCGTCATGATCGTACGCGACGACTTGCTCGAACGTTGCCCGAAAGACATTCCGAAGATCTTCAACTATACCGAACATGCGGCGCAGGGATCGATGCTCAACACGCCGAACACGTGGGGTTGGTACCTGGCAGGTCTCGTGTTCAAGTGGGTCAAGCAACACGGTGGCGTCGCGGCGATGGGCGAGCGCAATCGAGCGAAGGCGGAGTTGTTGTACGGCTATATCGATGGCTCGGGCTACTACAAGAACCCCGTCGAGAAGTCCTCGCGTTCGTGGATGAACATTCCTTTCACGTTGCCGCGCGAAGAACTCGACACGGCATTCCTGAAGGAATCGGAAGCGGCGGGACTGCTTTCCCTCAAGGGTCACCGCGCGGTCGGCGGCATGCGCGCGTCGATCTACAACGCGGTGCCGATCGAAGGGGTACAGGCATTGGTCGATTTCATGCGCGATTTCGCGCGGCGGAACGGCTGAATCCATGCTTGAATCGTTCCTCATTCGGCATTCCCGCGCAGGCGGGAACCCGGCTTTCCCGACGAATGCGATCTAGACATCAAACTGGATTCCCGCTTGCGCGGGAATGACGGCCTCCAAGGAAACCCATGTTCAAGATCCAGACCCTCAACAACATTTCGCGCAACGGCCTCGATCGCCTGCCGGCAAATCTCTACAGCACCGCAAACGAAATCGCGGAACCGGATGCGGTCCTGGTCCGTTCCGCCGACATGCACAAGACGCCAATCGCTGCGAGTGTGAAGGCAGTCGCTCGTGCCGGCGCAGGCACCAACAACATTCCCGTGACGGATTTGTCGGCTCGCGGAGTGCCGGTATTCAACGCGCCGGGCGCCAACGCCAATGCGGTGAAGGAACTGGTCGTTGCGGGCATGTTGCTGGCAGCGCGCAACATCGCGGATGCGCTTGGTTTCGTCCGCGACCTCACGGCGGGCGAGGATTTGCATCATCGCGTGGAGGCAGAGAAGAAGCGCTTCGTAGGCGGTGAACTCTCGGGCAAGACGCTCGGCGTGGTCGGCCTCGGTGCCATCGGTGTCAAGGTCGCGAATGCGGCGCATGCGCTCGGCATGCGCGTCGTCGGCTTCGATCCACACATGACCGTCGATGGCGCATGGCAGTTGTCGGCCGAAGTCGCCAAGGCGGGTTCGTTGACCGAATTGTTCGCCGCCTCCGACTATTTGACGTTCCACGTGCCGCTCAACGACAAGACCAAGGGCGTGTTCGGAGCCCAGGCGCTCGACATCATCCGGCCCGGACTTGTCCTGTTGAACTTCGCCCGCGAAGGCATCGTCGATGCTGCATCGCTGCGGCGTGGCCTCGCCGACGGTCGTATCGGTCGATACGTATCCGATTTTCCGGAATCGGATTTGCTCGGCGATCCCCGCGTCATCGCCTTGCCGCACCTCGGCGCGTCCACCGGCGAAGCGGAGGAGAACTGCGCGTTGATGGTCGTCGACCAACTGCGCGACTTCCTCGAAAACGGCAACGTGCGCAACTCGGTGAATTTTCCAGAGACGCGCATGGCGCGCGCCGGCAGCGCGCGCATTTGCGTCGCGAACAGCAACCGCCCGAACATGATTGGACAGCTTTCCCATGCGCTGGGCGAAGCGGGCGTCAACATAGCGCAGATGCACAACGCCTCGCGCGGTGAGCTTGCGTACAGCCTGATTGATGCCGACTCTCCGGTTCCCGATACCCTGGTGGCGAAGATCGCGGCAATCGACGGCATCCTTTCCGTACGCCTGATCGGGAGTTGATGCGATGAGCGACGAAGCGGACAGCACGCACACTGCGCCCAATCTTGGCGAAGTGCGCACGCGTATCGACGGTATCGACCGTCAGATCCAGAGCCTGATCGCCGAGCGCGCGAATTTTGCGCACCAGGTCGGCAAGGCCAAGGGCAAACTTGCCGCTGCGGTGGACTACTACCGCCCCGAGCGTGAGGCGCAGGTGTTGCGCATGGTGGTGGATCGCAACGAGGGACCACTCAACGACGAAGTGCTCGTGCATGTGTTTCGCGAGATCATGTCTGCGTGCCTTGCCCAGCAGGAACCGTTGAAAGTGGGCTTCCTTGGTCCAGAAGGCACTTTCAGCCAGCAGGCGGTGCTGAAGCACTTCGGTCGCTCTGCGCATGGCCTGCCGATGGCGAGCATCGAGGAAGTGTTCCAGGAGGTCGAGAACGGCAATGCGGATTTCGGCGTTGTACCGGTCGAGAACTCGGGGCAGGGCACGATACAGATCACACTCGACATGTTCCTTACCTCGAACCTCAAGATCTGCGGCGAAGTGGAACTTCGCGTGCATCAGTACCTGCTGTCGCGCTCAGGTCGCATCGAGGACATCGAACGTATCTATTCGCACCCGCAATCGTTTGCTCAGACGCAAGCCTGGTTGCGCGGCAATTTGCCGAAAGTGGAGAAGATCCCCGTATCGAGCAATGCCGAAGGCGCGCGCCGCGCACGCAACGCTGAGGACGCGGCCGCGATTGCCGGGGAATCGGCAGGGCATGTGTACGGCCTCAAGAAAGTCATCATGGCATCGATTGAGGACCATGCCGACAACACGACGCGCTTCCTCGTGCTGGGTCGCCAGATATTTCCGCCCTCCGGCCATGACCGCACATCCGTCCTTGTCTTCATCAAGGACCAACCTGGCGCGCTGTTCAATGTGCTGAGCCCTTTCGCACGCCATGGGATCAGCATGAACCGCATCGAGTCGCGTCCGTCGCACCAGGCGAAGTGGGAATACGGATTCTTTATCGATCTTGCAGGTCACATCGACGACGACGCGATGAAACAGGCGCTGGCCGAACTTGACGCGCATGCTGCCGAGATCAAGGTGCTGGGGTCGTATCCGGTCGCAGTACCGTGACCTTCGATGCCTCACGCCTGGCCAATGCAGCAACGGCGGCGTTGCACGCTTACGATCCCGGCCATGATCTGCCTGTGTTGCGCCGCCGTTTCGGTTCCGCCATCGCGGAGCTGGGTTCGAACGAAAACCCTCTCGGCCCCAGTCCGCTGGCAATCGACGCAATACGTACGGCGCTCGCCGAAGGCTTCCGCTATCCGGACCCGCGCGGCGCGGCGCTGAAGGCGGCGCTCTCGGTGCGGCTCGCGGTCGACACCACGCGCATCGCGCTCGGCAACGGTTCGCATGAACTGCTGATGCTGCTCGCCCAATGCTTCGCCGATGCGACGCATTCGGTTGTGTTCTCCCAATACGGATTCGCGGTATTTCCGATCGCTACTGCAGCTGTCGGCGCGCAGGCGATCCGCGTTCCCGCGCTTCCGCGCGATCACGCCACGGCACCATTGGGTCACGACCTCGACGCGCTCGCCACTGCGATACGCGCGGATACGCGACTCGTCTATCTCGCGAATCCGAACAACCCAACCGGCACCTGGTTCGGTGATGCCGAGCTCGAACGTTTCCTCAATCGCGTACCCACTGACGTGCTGGTCGTCGTCGACGAGGCGTACCACGAATATGTTGACGTCGGGGAATTGACCACGGCGGCACGTTTTGCCGATCGTTATCCGAACCTTATCGTCACACGCACCTTTTCCAAAGCGTATGCGCTTGCGGGTTTGCGCGTAGGCTATTTGCTGGCGCATGCGAGCGTGGTTGCCGTACTGGAACGGCTGCGCGAGTCGTTCAACGTGAACTCACTGGCGCTCGCTGGAGCCGAAGCTGCGTTGACGGATCAGACTTACCTTGAAGGGGCTTGCGCGTTCAACGCGAGTGAACGCGGTTGGCTTGCTGCAGAACTTGCGCTGCGCGGCTACGCCTGCTTTCCGTCGCAGACGAATTTCGTGCTCGTCAACCTTGATCGCGATGCCGCCGATCTGGAGCGTCATCTATTTGAACGCGGGGTCATTGTGCGTCCGATGGGTGGTTACGGTCTTGCAGACACGCTGCGCATCAGCGTCGGCAGTCGTACCGACAATGAGCGTCTGCTCAAGGCGTTGCCGTGAATCCGTGCCTTGAATGGATCAGCCGACCAGCTGGCCCATTGCGCGGCGAGATCGTTGTCCCCGGCGACAAGTCGATTTCTCACCGCGCGATCATGTTCGCGGCACTCGCTGAAGGCATGTCGCGCATCGATGGTTTTCTCGAAGGCGAAGACACGCGTGCGACAGCAGCGATCTTTCGGCAGCTGGGCGTGTGCATCGAGACGCCGTCTGCGTCGCGACGTATTGTCCATGGTGTGGGGTTGCACGGTCTCGCCGCACCGGCGGGTATCCTCGACTGCGGCAATGCCGGCACCGGCATGCGCCTGCTCGCCGGCCTGCTCGCAGGACAGCGCTTCGCGACGACCCTGAGCGGGGATGAGTCGCTTTCGCGGCGGCCGATGCGACGAGTGATCGACCCGCTCACGGCAATGGGCGCGCGCATCGACTCCGAGGCCGGCGGCTTGCCGCCGCTGCGCATTGGCGGTGGTTCTGCCTTGCACGGGATCAGTTACATCGCTCCGGTTGCGAGCGCCCAAGTGAAGTCCGCGCTGTTGCTGGCTGGCCTGTATGCGGACGGCGACACCGAGGTGCGCGAACTGCATCCGACGCGTGACTACAGCGAGCGCATGCTTTCCGCGTTTGGCTGGCCGGTCGTGTTCGAGCCGGGCAGGGCGTGCCTGTCAGGTGGACGTCACCGGCTCCACGCGACTGACGTCGTCGTGCCTGCGGATTTCTCGTCGGCCGCGTTCTTCATCGTCGCCGCCACCCTGGTACCGGGCTCGGATCTCCTCTTGCGCGCGGTTGGGCTCAATCCACGGCGGACCGGATTGCTTGCGGCATTGCGGCTGATGGGTGCCGACATTCTCGAACACGAACCGCGCGAACAGGGCGGCGAGCGGGTAGCCGATCTCCGAGTGCGCCATGCGCATCTGCGCGGGGCCGACATACCGGTCGGGCTGGTTCCGGACATGATCGATGAGTTTCCCTCCTTGTTTGTTGCCGCAGCTGCGGCAGAAGGCACCACCACCATTCGTGGTGCGGCTGAGTTGCGGGTCAAGGAATCGGATCGCATCGCAGTGATGGCCAAGGGCCTTTCAAGCCTCGGAGTGCGTGTCGAGGAAACACCGGATGGTGCGTTGATCGAGGGCGGTGTGTTGCGCGGCGGCAAGGTCGACAGTGCAGGCGACCATCGCTGCGCCATGAGTTTCGCGATCGCGGGGCTGGTCGCTGGCTTCGAGGTGAGTATTGCCGACTGCGCAAACGTCGCGACGTCGTTTCCGGGCTTTGTCGAGCTGGCCAATGGCTGCGGATTCGACCTCGATGTGGGCGCGTGAGTCGCTGCGTCCCTGACTGCGGCTTTTGAGAGGGAGCGACACCCGACAGCGGGTCAGCCGCTAGAATGCGGCCTCTTCCTTCCAAGCAGGCACCCTCGTGCAGAGCAGCAGCGCCCCGGTACTCACGATCGACGGGCCGTCAGGCTCGGGCAAGGGCACCATCAGTCGTGCGGTCGCCGACGCACTCGGTTGGCACTTGCTGGATTCGGGGGCGATTTACCGGGCGGTCGGCTACGCAGCGAGCATGGCCGGGATCGATTTGTCCGACGCTACCGCGGTCACTCGCTGCGCCGAAACGACCAAGATCAGCTTTCGCGACCCCAAGGATGGCGGCGAGACCCGGGTCATCGTCAACGGCCACGACGCCACCGACGAGATCCGTACCGAGACCTGTGGGGCGACGGCTTCAGCCATTGCCGCCATTCCAGCGGTCCGTACAGCATTATTCGAGAAGCAACGGTCGTTTCGAAAGGCGCCGGGTCTGGTCGCTGACGGGCGCGACATGGGCACCGTGGTTTTTAACGATGCGGGGCACAAGATCTTCCTGACAGCGAGCGCCGACGAACGGGCGCGCAGGCGCTATAAGCAGTTGAAGGAAAAGGGGTTGACTGTTACACTCTCATCCCTTTTGCGCGAGATACAGGCGCGCGACGAGCGCGACGCGACCCGCAAGGTTGCGCCGC
>JBDSXV010000146.1:0-3519 GCA_039926025.1 Dokdonella sp. | reverse complement strand
TCGACACGATCGTGATCTGTGCCGGGCAGGAGCCGAACCGCACGCTGCACGCGGAGTTCGCGAATGCCGGCATCGCAGTGCATCTGATCGGCGGTGCCGATGTCGCCGCAGAACTCGACGCGAAACGTGCGATCGATCAGGGCACGCGACTCGCGGCGACGCTTTGATCGAAACGTCGCGCCGCGCCCTTTTTTCAGGGTATCGGATCGCTGGAGAGATACGCGGCCCACGCTCCGAAGTCGCGCACCTGGTTCGTGTAGGTCTCGACGACTGCACTGAACGGCCGTTGTGCGGATGTGATGAGGATCGCCTCATGGCGCAACAAAGCGTGCGGAATGCGCAGGAATTCCTGTGCAGGTGATCCGCGCGCCATCTCCCACCCCGGTGGCAACGGCGACCACAACAGATCCACGCTCAGCGTGCGGCGCTGGAAGCCAAGTGCCCGCACGACTTTTCCAAAGGGTTCGTCGCTGCCATCGAGTCGCTGATTCATCTCGGCGGTGAGCCGACTCGGCACATACCAGTTGTCCGCCTCGGACAATACATGCTCGCCGCAAACGAGCTGCACATGCCGATAGCCGAGTGGTTCAGCGGCATCAATCGCCAGTCGCGCTCGCAGATCCTCCGGTATCGGCTTCGCGTCGATATGTACGCGTCTGGCAACGATGCGCGCCGGTTGCGCGAGACCGTGCGTTCCGCACCAGCGCTCCAGCGTCAGCGTCGCGCTGTCGTGGCTGAGCAGGTCGGCGTTCAACGTCTGCACGAGCGCCAGAACCTGCGTTCGCGCGAGCCGATCAGGCTGCGGCGTCGCCTGCAACGCGGCACAACCGGAAACCAGAACCATCAATGCCGGCATCAGCAATGCCGAAATCGGGCTGCGACGGCGGACTGGGCGTGCCGTGAAGATTCGCGACCGGTCGAGTTCGTACATACTTGGGTTGGCCTGGATGCGCAGCGCGATTGTACGCGCACCCTCCGCATCGATTCGCCGGCCTGCGTTGTGCGTCGACCGGGAAACCACCTCATGCAACGTCTGCTCACGCTCGTCCTGTCACTCGCTCTCGCTGCGTGCGCGACGTCAACGCCGCCGCGCAACCCGGCTCCCGCATCTTCGCCGCAGTCCTTTCATATCGAGCCCGTTGCGCCGGTGGCCGACTTGTTGCCGCTCGCGCTCGCCGCATCGCCGCCGCTGGAGGAGGGCGAGTTCCGCAGCAGCGACCTGGTCGAATTGAGCCAGCTCGATGCCGACATCAAGCTCGACATTCGCTATGCGACGTCGAACAACTTCCTCCGTATCCCGCTCTACAGTCAGGCGCGCGCGTTCTTGCAGCGGCCTGCAGCCGAGGCCCTAGTGCGCGTGCAGCGCGCGCTTGCGAGCGAGGGCTACGGCCTGCTGGTGCATGATGCGTATAGGCCGTGGTACGTGACCAAGTTGTTCTGGGATGCCACGCCGCCGGACAAGCATCACTTCGTTGCGGATCCTGCGAAGGGCTCGCGTCACAATCGCGGCTGCGCCGTCGACCTGACCCTGTATGAGCTCAACAGCGGTCGCGCGGTCGAGATGACCAGCCTCTACGACGAAATGTCCGAACGAGCCTATCCGACCTACGCCGGCGGAAGCGATGCACAACGAGGACGACGCGATCTGCTGCGCCGACACATGCAAGAAGAAGGCTTCACGGTCTATGAATTCGAGTGGTGGCATTTCGACTACCGAGATTGGCAGTCGTACGCGATCCAGAACATTCGTTTCGAGGCGATTGCTCCACCGCGATGACCGTCGCGTCGACGCCGGACGCTTGCCACGTACCCTGCGCTGCATCGCAAGGGCGACGGGCCACGCTGGCAGCCGCGCCGCTTGACGATGGGCAGCCGCAAGGAAACGGCATGTTTCCCTGAGAGTCACATTCATGCCTTGAATAGCGCCCCTGCGAACACCAGCATAGGGAGCCCGCTTACCCCAAGGAGATGCCATGAAGCTCTACTACTCGACCGGTGCCTGCTCGCTGTCGGACCATATCGTGCTCGAATGGATCGGCAAACCATATGAAGCGCAGAAGCTCAGCCGCGAAGAACGCGGCACGCCCGAATTCAAGAAGCTCAATCCTGCTGGCGCAGTGCCCGTGTTCGAGCAGGATGGCTGGGTGCTGACCCAGAACGCGGCGATCCTGAACTACCTCGCCGATACGTTTCCGGAAGCCAAGCTCGGTGGCGATGGCACGCCGAAGGGCCGCGCGGAGGTGAATCGCTGGCTCGCGTTCGTCAATTCGGACGTGCATCCGGCGTTCAAGCCGCTGTTCGGCGCAACCGGCTACCTCGAAGACGCAGCAACGATCGGCAAGACCAAGGACCATGCAAAGGTGACACTGCGTGCGCTGTTCGCACGCGCCGACGCCCAGTTGGCGGGACGCGACTGGATTGCGGGCTCGCGCTCGATCGCCGATGCGTACCTGTACGTCGTATTGCGTTGGGCGAAGGGCCAGGAGATCGATCTCGGCGGACTCGAGAATCTCGCGAAGTTCGTTGCGCGGATGGAAGCCGATCCGGACGTGCAGAAGGTGTTGAAGGACGAAGGGCTCGCCTGACGCCGGCGGGCGATCGTTCGGCACCGTCGCCAACAGGCGCGGTGCCGAACCTCGTCAAATCGTGACGTATTGTTCGCTCACTGGGCAACGGCCGCGCGCACGCCTTTTTCCCAGTGCAGCGCGTATTCGCGCGTACGTGCCTTAGCCACCGCCTCGGCGACGTCCGGCAGCAACAGCTCAAGCTCCGCGAAATCGGCGCAACGTTCGATCTTCAGCTGCATGAAGAAGCCGCGCAGCCCCAGATGCTGACGCACCGCTTCGGACATGAGTCCGCTGAGCATGCTGTAGCGCATTGCGACATCGGAAACTGCATTCGCCGGCGCCGGTTCGGGAGTCTCGGCGGCCGCGATCAATTGCAGCGCCATCAATTGTTCGAGCGCGTCGGCAGGACCGTGCAAACCATCACTGAGGCGACGCAGCAAGGCCACATCGCGCCGTCCGTCGACGAGCAGCAGGATCGACCGCAGGGCCGATGGCAGCTTGTTCGCGCGCGTCTGCATTTCGGCGCGACCTGCATCCGTCTTCGACAAAAATTCGCTATCGCGCATCGCCTTCCCAAGTCCGCCGCCATCGCCCATCGGAGTATCTCCTCACATGACTCTCGCTGGGCAGTCATGCAAACCAGATGCCAAATGCCGATTTTTTGAGGCCGGACCTCAGCCGCGGCAGTCAATCGGGACGAATTTCAGGTCTTCCGGACCGACGTAGTTGGCGCTAGGACGAATGATTTTGCCGTCGATGCGCTGCTCGACCACGTGCGCGCTCCAGCCCGAGGTGCGCGAGATCACGAACAGCGGCGTGAACATGGCCGTGGGCACACCCATCATGTGGTAGCTGACGGCACTGAACCAGTCGAGGTTGGGGAACATCTTCTTGATCTCCCACATCGTCGATTCGAGGCGCTCGGCGATGTCGAACATCTTCATGTTCTTCT
>JBDSXV010000145.1:0-26145 GCA_039926025.1 Dokdonella sp. | reverse complement strand
CCCATGTTGATGAACCTCAATACGCTGCGCGCGTTCGCCGCGCTCTGCGTCGTCTACTACCACATCACCTCCGAAGCCGGCCTCAACCTGGCCGTGAACATCGGCACGCGCGGTGTCGACGTATTCTTCGTGATCAGCGGCTTCATCATCACTTACGCAAGCTCGAAGAACGCGGACCAGTTCTTCACGCGCCGGCTGATCCGCATCGTGCCGTTCTACTGGGCCGCGACCGCGCTGGTGTTCGCCATCGCACTGGTGTTGCCGAACCTGTTCCACAACACACGCGCGGACTTCACGCAGCTGTTGTGTTCGCTGTTCTTCATTCCGCGCGAGACCGAATACGCCGGGATGTTTCCGACCCTGATCCTCGGCTGGTCACTGAACTACGAGATGTATTTCTACGCGCTGTTCGCTCTGTCGCTGCTGATCGACAAGGTGCGCGCGCCGATCATCTGTTCGGTCCTGATTGCGAGCGTGCTGCTTGCGATCGACGCATCCGGCGCAACCCATCCTTCCGTGACTTTCTATGCGCGGCCGCTGGTTTTCGAATTCGTGTTCGGCATCGTCGCGTTCTATCTGGTGAGCTGGGTGGAAGCGCACAAACAGCGCGTGCCGGATCGAGGCAGCGGCCTCGCACTCATCGCATTCGTGATGCTGCTCGCCTGCGCCGCACTGGGCATCGGCGAATACGGCCACGGCTTCGGCCTGCCGCGTGAGATCAGCGCGGGCGTTCCCGCGTTCTTCCTCGTCGTCGGCACGATTCTCGTCGAACTCGTCTACGGGCTCTCGATCAGGAGCCGCATCCTGTTCCTGATCGGCGAGGCGTCCTACATCCTCTACCTGATCCATCCGTACGTCGTGTACGGCATCCTGCGTACCTTGTTCCGTCATGCATCCGATGCCGGTGCGTTGTCGATTGCGGCATTGATCGTCGCGCTGCTCGCGACCTCGACCCTGGTTGCGGTGGCGATACACCTGCTGTTCGAGAAACCCGTGATGGAGTGGTTGCGGCGACGATTGCTTCGTCCACGCACGGCGCGTATCGCCGAGCAATTGCATCAGCCGGAATCGCCATGATCCTGGCTGCGGCGCGCAATGCGTGATCTGCACGACCCCATCGTGACTCTGCCGGAGAAATATGCCATGCGCGCATCGACGCCTCGCCGACCCGTCTTGCCGCTGCTGCTCGCGCTGGCGGTGTCGGCATGGGGTTCGGTGATGACCACGGCACACGCAGCGATACGGCTGGATCTGTCGTATGTCGATCAGCAGTCGGCCGCCTATGCGCGCTTCCGCGACTACGTCGACGGCGCTCTTGCGCGTCCGGACGACCTGCCGTATCTGTTCAGCGCCACCGACGCCGTCTACATGGCGCAGCTGACGCACAAGGACAGCTACTGCGCGTTCGCGGTCGAGCTGGTGCAGAACCAGGTCGCCGCTGCCAATGCAGCGATCAGCGCCGGCAAGGCGCCAGCGGTTGCATCCGATTCGTATCTCGACGTCGGCCCGATGATCGGTGACCTCGCGCTGACCTACGACGCTTGCGCAGCGCAGATGAAGTCAGCGCAGCGCGAGGCATGGTCGGCGTACGCGGAGCAGGCGGTGTCGAACGTATGGAGCCACATGACCGCCACCTGGGGTGGCCATTTTTTTCCGTGGACCGGCTGGTCGACCAAGGATCCCGGCGACAACTACTACTACAGCTTCGTCAACGCCACCTTGTTGTGGGCACTCGCCAGTGGCAGCGAAAAATGGATGGAGCTGCTGCGCTCGGACAAGATGCCCGCGCTCGAGGCCTACATGGCGACGCTGCCAGGCGGCGGTAGCCTGGAAGGCACCGGCTACGGCACTTCGCATATGCGCCTGTTCGAGCTGTACCGGATCTGGCGCGATGCGACCGGGGATGACATCGCCAACGCCAATCCGCACCTGACGCAAAGTATTTCCTACTGGGTCAACGCAACCGTACCGACGCTCGATGCATTTGCGCCGTTCGGAGACCAGTCGCGCTCCTCGCAGCCGATCCTGTACGACTATCACCGTCGGTTGATGCTCGAAGCACGCGACCTGACCAAACGCGAGGATGCGAGGCAACTGGCCAGCTGGTGGCTGAACTCGATCTCGATCAAGCGCATGACCAGCTCATTCAACGATCGCTTCGACCTGCTGCCTGCCGGCTTCAAGGGCGATCCGCCGGGCCGCCTCACCTATCGCGCCAGCGGTGTCGGCCAGCTTTTTTCGCGCACCAGCTGGGACACCGACGCGTTGTGGGTCGCCATGATCGCGGGTGCCTACAACCAGAGTCATGCGCATCAGGAGCAAGGCGGATTCATGCTGTACCGGCGTGGCTGGCTGGCGGTGACGGAAAACATCTGGAGCCACAGCGGCATCCAGCAGGGCAGCGAGCAGAACAACATCCTGCGCTTCACCAGGAAGGGCAAGACCATTCCGCAACGAGCGCCCAGCACTTCGTCGCTGACCATCTTGAAGACTGGCCTTGGCGGCGAAGTGCATGCGCGCGCCGAACTCGGCGCGGCGTATGGCGGCGCCGGTTCGGGTGTGCGCGCATGGCAACGTGATTTCGATTTCGCCGCCAATGGCCTGAGCGTGCATGACCGCTTCGACGTCGCTGACGGCGTCGACGCGATATTCCAGATCAACGTGCCCACACAACCCGTGGTCAGCGGCAATCACGTACAGGCAGGCGACCTTCAGATCGATGTGCAGACACCGGCAGATGCCGTGATCCGTGTTCTTGATTGGCACAGCGTGGATGCCGACTACCTGTCCGGCTATCGCATTGACATCGAGGGGCGCGGTGACGAATTCATCGTGCGCATGAGCGCGGCAGGGAAGAAGGCCGAGCCCGCGAAGTGAGTACTTCGCGGGTCGCGTTGCGCGACGCGATCATCCCGCGCGCGCGCCTAGCCGCGACGAACGCGGTGGAGGCAGATGGAAATCGCGATAGTCGGCCGGATTGCCGCTCTTGCCGGCTTCGGCAGCCTTGACGATGTTGTACATCTCGCGCGCCGTCACATAGTGCAGAACGTGGTTGCGACCATCGTTGTAGGCGCTCTCCAGATGCGTGTGCATCGCGTCCATCTCGGCGCCGAGCAAGGTGTCGATGTCGCGTTCCTGCGTGCCGTGCGTGTGGATCTTCACGAACACCCATTCAGGGCGCCCTTCCACGTGAATGCCGGTTTTCACCCACGCATCGACGCGTTCGGGCGTCGGCGGACCGGAGCGGCGCACGTCGGAATTCTCGATGCGCGGCACGATGCCGAAGCGGCGTGAGCGCCAGTTCAGCGCAAGCGGCCCCTGCACGATCATGAGGTCGCCGCTGGCCTGTCCGCCGACGCGCACATCGACGCCGCGGTCGTGCGACTTCGGTCGCGCCGGATCGTCGGTCGCATAGTAGATCGCGTTGACCTTGCTGGTCTGCGTTTCGCTCGGCGCGGACGGCAACGTAAAATCCGCATAGCAACCCAGTTCGCGCAGCAGGATCAATTCGTTGTTGATGCCGCACCAGCGGCCATCGGCGCGCGAGTTGTCCAGGCACCAGTTGCCGTGGATGAACGCGAAGCGCAACTGGCCGGTTTCCGGATCGCGCGGCAATGCGCCGTGCCGTTCGTGCAGCAAGGTGCAGAAGCGCGCCATCGTCTCGCGGAAATTAGCTTCGTTGTCGTTGTCGTGGTGCAGGTGGATTTCGAGCTCGCCGAATCCGTCCGCGCACAAGGCCGCGATCTTGGTCAGGTGCTCCTCGACGTATTCCTCCTCCGGATAGAAGAAGCAATGCTGCGGCGGCACGCCGTCGGCGTCACGATGACGCGAAGCAAGCGCACGGTAGTCACGGCACCAGCGGTCAACGCGGGCGCGCTGGGTCGCCTCGTCCGCCCGACCCCACATCGGTTCGTAGTGATCGACGAAGCAGAACATGACATGCGTCGGACCGGGAACCTTCAGGCGTGCAGGCCGGCGCAGGTAGTCCACGATCCAGATCTGCATGTTGCGCGCGCGCAGCAGCACCCAGACAGCAAGGATGCCGAGCACGATCAGCGCCAGTACGGCGAGCACGAGGACGCTCGTCATTGAAGATCACTCCATTGGCCGACGGTGTCGGATCGCCAATGCTACTTCGCCTCGGCCGGCAATGCTTCCATCGCATGACCCGCGGCGCGCCACTCGGGCAACAGTGCGCGCAACGCGTCGAGCGTAGTGCGATCGTCGTCATGCATCAGCACGATGTCGCCCGCCCGCGGCGGATGCGCCCGCAGGAGCTCGCACAACACCGTCGCCCCCTTGCGCTGGTAGTCCATGCTGTCGTAGGACCAGTAGGCGATACCGCGGCGCTTGCGCGCGAAATCAAACAGCATATTCAGCGGCAGCGCACCGCTCGGTGGCCGGAACCAGTGTCTTTGGGCACCGTCGAAAGCCGCCAATATCTGATCGGTACGATCGATCTCCGCGCGCTGACTGGCCACGTCCATCTGCACCAGGCGCGGATGGCTGTACGAATGGTTGCCGATCGCATGGCCCTCGGCCACGATGCGCTGGACAATCTGCGGATAGCGCTCGGCGTGCTTGCCGAGCAGAAAGAAAGTCGCACGGACACCGTGATCGGCGAACAGATCGAGCAACGCGGGCGTCACCTCGGGATGCGGGCCGTCGTCGAACGTCAGATACAGCCCGTTGCCGCCATAGGGTCGCTCGGTCAGCATCAGACGTCGCGGCAACCAGCGCAGTACATGCAGTTTTTTCGGGCGGGGACTCAAGACATTCCAATCCGGGAGGAAGAACACGGCACAAGGCTTCGTGCGGCAGGCTGTGATGTGGTCATCCAGCTGCACGCCGTCAGCGTGCCTGCTCCGACGCGAATCGTTGCCGATGGAATGCGCCTATCATAACAAACCTTTCACAGGCCTTTCGTAGAGTTCGCGATAACGCGTCTGCATGCGCGCAATCGTCGCCTGCTCCAGCGCCCAGTCGCGGCCGCGATGGCCCATCGCGACAGCACGCGCTGGGTCGGCGAGCACGGACTCCAGGGCATCGGCGAATGCAGCGGGTTCGCGCGCGGGCACGATGCGTCCGTTGACACCGTCGACCGCGATCTCGGCATTGCCGCCAACGGCCGTCGCCACGATCGGAAGCGCCGTCGCGCAAGCCTCCAGCAGCGCGATCGAGTAGCCCTCGGAAACCGAGGACATGGCGAAGACGTCGAACGCCTGCAGGAGTTCACGCACGTCACCGCGGTCGCCGAGGAAGCGGACGTGATCGGCGATACCCTCGCTGGCGGTTAGCTCGGTCAGTTCCGCGCGTAAGGCGCCATCGCCGACGAGGATCAGTGCCGTATCGGGGCGACGTTGCTGCAGCCGCGCGAACGCGCGCAACATGCTCGGCAAGTCCTTGGCCCAGTTGAGGCGTCCGACGAAACCAACCAGTCGCGTCGCTGCCGGCAGGCCCTCGCTTTCGGCGAGCCGCCGGCGCGCTGCATCGGACGCCGGCGTGAAGGTAGCGACCTGGATGCCATTCGGCACGCTCACCACCTTGTCCGCCGGCAAGCCCTCGCGCTCGATGAGATTGCGCCGCGCTGCCTCGCACACGGCGACGACATGGTCGGTCCAGCGCATGCTCAGCTGATAGATCGCGCGGCGAAGTCGTGCTACGGGCGTGCCACCCATGCCGTGGCGCGTGTTGATCAAGCGATAGCGTGGCAGGCCGAGCAAGGCCAGCGCTGCATAGTCGTGAGCAATGAGGTTGTGCGTGTGCACGACGGCCTCGCCCGCGTCGACAGCCAACGCGCGACGCAAACGGCGCAGCGCACCCAGATCGAATCCGGCGCCCTTCTGGCACGCGACGACCTCGATTCCTTGCGTGGTGAGTTCGTGGGCCAGCGCGCCGGGCTCGAACAGGCACACCACGCGCGGCGCATCGCCACCGGCGCGCTGCGCGTGCGCCAGATCGATGACAACGCGTTCGAGACCGCCGCGATTGAGATTTTCAACAACGTGGGTGATTTTCAAGAAACCCTTCCCGCTCCAGTCTGGCCACCCACACGCAACTCCCTGCTTCTTTGCGACACCATGCTCAAGCCAGTTCGCAGATCGTCACGCGGAATTTTCCGCTCGAGCTTGCGGCGATATCGTCGACGACATGGAAGCGCAGCGCGACGTCGCTGCCCACCGCCTTCGCCACGCCGTCGCGGATATGCTGGAACACGTGCTCGCCGAAGCCGTCGTCGGGCACCAGATAGACGTCGAAGGTATCCAGCTGTCGCTGTACGACCTGGTAGCGCCGGATCGAAGGAACCGTCAGGAACACGTAGACGATGTATTCGCCCGGCAGCAGATGGCCTGACGGCGTATGCAAGGTGTCGAGCTTGCGGCCGTCGACGCGACGCAGCAGCGGCAGACCGCGACCGCAGGCGCAGGGTTCGCTCGCGGCGGTCGCCAGATCGCCGTTCGCGTACCGCAATAGCGGCATGCCGTAGTTATGCAGATCGGTGACCACGACCTCGCCGACCGTTTCTCCCGCTGGCGACGTCCGCGGCGAAGCGAGTTCGACCAGCAGATGGTCGGCCGTGAGATGCAGACCCTCGCGTCGTTCGCATTCCGCCGCGATGAGCATGACCTCGCGACAGCCATACGTGTTGTAGACAGGGCAACCGAACGCGCGTTCGATCGTCTCGCGCTGCGAGGGATGCAAGGCTTCCGCTGCGCTCAGGATCGCCTGCGGCTGGTGCGGACGAGTGCCGGTCTTGAGCAGCCACTGCGCCATCTGCACGATCGGCCCCACATAGCTCACGATGATTTCGGGGCGGAAGCTGTCGATCTCGGCTGCGTATTCCTGCATGCGCGCTTCGCTCATCAGGAACGCGTTCAACATGCGCCGGTTGAAGGCGGCGTGGTACAGACGGTCCTTGATCTGCTGTGACCGCAACGGCGCACCGATCGACGCGCCCCACAGATACAGCGTGCGCCGACCCATCCTCGCACCCGCCCACGAGTAGCCGCGCCACATCGCCGCGATACGGCGCTCGTAGCTCTCGCGCGTGTAGCCGAAACGCATCGGCTCGCCGGTCGAACCACCGGTCGACTTGTAACTGAGGCGCCCGCGAAATGAGATTGCATGCAGGTCGTCAAATTGTTCGCGCACCTCGGCTTTCGTGATCACCGGCAGGCGTGCGTAGTCGGCTGTGCTGCGGATGTCCTGCGGCGTCAGCCCCAGCGCGCGCCAGCGCTGCTGGTAGAACGGCACCTCGCGCCAGCAGTGTTCGATCAGCGCGCTGAGCTTGCTCCATTGCAGTTGCGCGATCTGGGTTGCATCAAGCCGCTGGTTCGCCTCGGCTTCGCGCAGATACGACAAGGTCTTCCGCCGACGCAGCCCGCTCTCGTAGAGCGGGAACAGGAACTTGGAAAAAGTGCGCTCGTACCAGTCGCTCATGGTTCACCTCTGGTCGTGCGCATCAAGACCGCCCCAAAGCCTGCACGTTGACAATACCGCGCACGAACGCCTCCGCTGCAAAGTATTCGTGGTTCGCCGCGCGACGGCAAGGCACCCGGCGTCATGCAGTGCTTTCCGGCAACTCGCACAAGGTGACGCGGAACTTGCCGTTTGCGCCCGTCGGAATCTCGTCCACGAAATGCATCCTCAGCTCGATCGCGTCACCGAGCACTTTGCGGATTTCGGTACGGGCGTAGTCGAGGCCCGTCGGATCGAATCCCGCCCCTCGCACCAACGAAATGTCGAGATGGTCCAGTGAGCGCTGCACCACCTGGAACCGGTTGAGACCGACGACATCCTTGAACATGTGCGGAAAGAATTCACCGGGCAGGACTCGCCCCGAGCGGGTACGAATGGCGTCAAGGCGGCGTCCGTCAACGCGCTCCAGCAAGGGCAGCCCGCGGCCACAGGCGCATGTGCGCGCCGAGCGCGTCGCGAGATCCCCGTTGGCATAGCGAATGAGCGGCATGCCGTAATTGTGCAGGTCGGTGATCAGGATTTCCGCGGGCGCGGATGCGCCAGCAATGCCCGCTTCCACCAGCAGGTGGTCGGCGTTGATGTGCAGGCCGTCGCGATGCTCGCACTCCGATGCGATCAGCATGAATTCGCGGCACCCATAGGTGTTGAATGCCGGCGCACCGAACGCCCGCTGGATAACGTCGCGCTGAGGCTCGAACAGCGATTCGGCCGCGCCGAGTATCGCCTGCGGCGCATGCGTGCGCCGACCGTTTTCCAGCAGCCATTGAGCGAGGCTGAGCAGCGGGCCCACATAGCCGACGATGATCTCGGGCCGCCAGGCATCAATGGCATCTGCGTAGGCAGCCATGTTCGATTCGCTCATGCGGAAGGAATCGAGCATGCGTCGACCGAATGCCGCATGGAACAACCGATCCTTGAGGCGTTGCATGCCACCTGGATTGCCCACCGCACCACCCCACAGATACAGGGACCGGCGTCCCATGCGCGCACCGGCCCATGCGTAGCCGCGCCACATCACGGCGTTGCGTCGCTCGTTGCTCTCGCGTGTGTAGCCGAAGCGCAAGGGTTCGCCGGTCGACCCACCGGTTGACTTGTAGAGCAGTTGCCCGCGCTGCGATGGCGCGATCAGATCGGAAAAATTCGCGCGGATGTCGGCCTTGGTCAGCACAGGCAGACGCACGTAGTCATCCATCGAACGGATGTCGTCCGGCGTCAGGCCAAGACTCTTCCACGTGCGTTGGTAGTAGGGGATTTCGCGATAGCAATGATCCAGCAGCGCCTTGAGCGTCTGCCATTGCAGCAGCGCAATCTGCTCCGGCGCCAGCCACTGGTTGCGCTCGTATTCATCGAAATACACCAGCGTCTTGCGGCGGCGAAGTGCGGACTCGTACAGCGGAAACAGCACTCGTCGGAACAGCGTCTCGTAGGACGTAATCATTGCCATGTCCGCTTGGCGCGCCCGTGACCCGCGCTTTCGCGCGCGAGCAGCGTCGCCAGCTTCAACGCAGGTCCCTGGCAGCGTGCACGCTTGCCCACTGCAGAAAAGAGGAAATGATGGCCGGTTGGCCGCGCAGAAGCTTCTGGTGCATGCGCACGAAATAGCCGATATCCGATTCGCTCCAGCAGCCCAGCGTCAGGGTCAGCAGCGGATAGAGGATGCCCATCGCTGCCATCCCTCCGAGCATCACCATCAGCGGCGAGTGGAGTCCGCGCAGGGGACTTGCCAGCAGCGCAGCCAGCGCGATCGCTACGGCAATGCGGCCGAGGCGCGACCACGCGAGATGGGCCTCACTGATGCGCAATGCGAGCGCGATCGTTACGGCTGCGCCGATGATTGCGACGATGAGATACGCGCTGGCGCCTCCGACCAACCCGTATTGCCTGATCAGCAGGATGTCGAGCACGATCTTCAGCACGCCGCAGCCGACCACGCGCGCGAGCACGCTCTGCTGATGGTCGGCGCTCATCAGCAGGCTTGTCGCCGCATTGCTGATGACGGTGATCGAACTTGCAAGGAGACAAAGGGTGAGCACGACCCCGGCGGCCTGATAGGCGTTGCCGTAGAGCGCGACGATCATCGCATCGGCAAACACGAAGCCGAAACCGATCAGCGGCCCAGCGAGCAGGGTCAAGTAGGTCGTCGAGGCGACAAAGCGACGCGCCGCGACCGCCTTCCCCTCACTGAATGCCTTGGCCATCATCGGAAGCAATATCGCACTGAAGACGCCCGGCAGTAGCGCCGCGGCCCCGGTAGCGAGCTGGTAGGCAACCTTGAAGTGGCCGGCATTGCCGGGCGTGTCGAGCACGTTCAAGACCAGCACTTCCGTTTCGCTCGCGGTGAAGAATCCCACCGTACTGATGACGGCAACGAAACGCATATGCCGGTGCACGCGGCGCATCAAATCGGGTTCCAGCACGCCGTGTTCGGTGATGTTGGGCATCAGGCCACGAACCTGCCATCGCGACACGAGGTAGAAGAGGACGCCTGATACCGCGAATATGCCGATGAATATCTCGATCGGTGCGCCGAAATACGATGCGCCCAGGATCATCGCCAGATTGAGCGGCGTCGTGATCAGCGCAATCCTCGCGGTTGCACTGAAGCGTTCGAATCCCTTGGCAACAGCAATATTGAGCATGTACGGGGCACGCATGCCGACTGCAAAGATCAGGAGTGCGCACAGCCCGACGTGGTTGAACCCCGGCGCGAGTTGCCCGCCTGCCAGCAGGAACGCGATGCTGCCGACGACCAGCACAACGAGCAGGAACGTCGCCTGCACCCGACGCAGGTAGGCGATCATCGGGTGCAACAGGTGTTCCCGCCCGCTGCCGCGCAGCTCGGCGATGAACTTGATCATCGTCGTCGTGGTCCCCGCATTCGTCGCCGTCACACCGCAGGCGACCAGCCAGACGATGAGGCTGTAGGTGCCGAAATCGTGCGGTCCCAGATGGCGTGCGATGAGGATCGACACGAACATGCCGAGGAAATATTCGGTGTAGACGCCGACCGAGGAAAACAACGTATTGCGAACAGTTTCGGCGCGGGTGCTCACAGCAGAACCTTGACGATGACGAACAGCAGGCCGATCGAGCTCACGGAAATCATGAACCAGCGCCCGAGATTCTGACCGATTCGAAACTGGGGCAGGCTCGGGAAGCGGGCGCGCGCGATCGTGTATTCGGCGACGACCATCGCGGCCAGCAAATACAGCACGATCACGTAGCTGCGGCTGAGAAAGAACGCGGCGGCAAAGAATCCGCATAGCGACAGGAACAGAGTGACACCGAACTCGCGTTCTGCGCGCCACGCCTCCATGCTCGCGGGATCGGCGATCGTCATCGTGGTCCTGCACATGGTGAACATCATCCAGAAGCAGTAGCCGACGAACGCCAGCCACAGGGTATAGCCGATGAAGCCGGTTTCCGCCAATACGAGGACAAACGAATTGTGCGCCGTCAGATAGTTGAATTCGGTGAAATTGTGCGCGCCAACGCCGAACACCGGTTTCGCCTGGAACATTTGCAGACCCTGATACCAGGCGTCGACCCGGCCCGCGGCCGACTCTTCGCTGGCGTCCAGTTCCTGCAGGCGCGACGGAAGCATCTGCATCAACGCGAGGCCGCCACCAGCGACGACAACCGCCGTGACAAGACCGCGACGGAGCCACAACCAGACGCCGAGCATCGCCGCGACCGCGAGCATGGCGCCGCGTGAATTGGTCAGGTAGACGCCGTAGAGGAGCAACCCGGCAGCGGCCAGCCAGGCCAGCTTGGCCAAACCGACCAGCCCACCGCGCTTGGCAAGGTAAAACGCCATCGGCAGCACGCTGACGAAAAGCAGACCGAGGTCGTTCGGATCGGCGAAGATGCCGATGTATTGGATGCGGCCGTCGTCCTGCACCAGAGGCATGCCAGTCCAGCCGATACCGTCCTGGACCTGATACGCGCCATGCAGTGCGAGCACGCATGCGCACAATACGAATACCTGCATCGTGACGATCATGCGCTTGTGCGTGGTGAGCGCGTTGGCGAGCAACACGAAGGCGATCACGGTCGGCGCGAACTCCGTAGCCTGCTCGATCGCACCACCGACCCATCCGTTGACCGCGATGGATATCACCGTCACCACGAAGAACGCGAACAACAGCAGGTATTGCGGTTGCGCGAACGTCTTGCGCCCATTGATGAGCCACGCAAGCATGGCGGCGACCAGTGCACCGGAAAGCAGAGGCAAGCCCAGATCGACGAGCGCGGGATATTCCTGCGGCCGCACGATGACCAGCACGATGTAGATCAGGATGAACAACATGAAGCTGCGGCCTCTGGCTCAGCCTGCGCGGCGGCGCGATCGGTGGCTGAAGAGTTCCGGCCACGCCAGCATGCCCTTGAACCAAACCGTATCCATGTAGCGTTCGACGGGCAGCCGCAATAGCGCGTACGGGTCGGCCAGCGGCCACGGATTGCTGCCGCTGACATAACTGCAGCCGATGCCGAATTTCTGCGCGCGCACCTCGTCGACCACCGCATCGCTATACGCGTCCGGTCCCCCTACCGGATAGGAAATGACCTGCGCAGGCACTCCCAGTTCGCGTTCCAGCGTCGCTCGGGAACCGGCCACTTCCGCGATCATCACGTCATGGGGCAGCCGCGCCAGCATCCAGTGATGGACCCCGTGCGATCCGATCTCCATGCCCGCGGCCTGCATTTCACGCAACTGATCCCAGGTCATCGGACGGGAATCGGGGTGCGGCGCGGGTGCGATCGACCAGTCGTCCTCGAGCCGGCGCATGACGGCCGCCTGCCCCGCTTCGGGCAGCGTCTTGATCCGGTCCAGCACCCGCTCCGCCAGCGCGGCGCGCGCTCCGCGCTCGGCAGGCATGGGCGTCTCGATGCGCAACTCGGGGATCACGACCTGGTGCGCCTTGCTGCAATGGAACATGTGCACCAGCCAGTCGTACGCGTATGGCGCGCCGCTGTCGATGTAGCCGGTAGAGACAAAAAACGTCGCCGGTACGCCGAGTTCGCGCAGAATCGGAAAGGCGACGTGATAGTTGTCGTCATAGCCATCATCGAAAGTGATCACTGCAGCCTTCGGCGGTAACGCCCGCTCGGCGTTGATGCAGGCGATGACATCGCACAGGCGAACCGGGGTGTACTCTTTTTTCAGCCAGGCGACCTGAGCCCTGAACTGTTCCGGCGTAGCACTGACCAGGGCAAGGTCGAAATCGAATTGCTCCTCGACGACATCGCGGACGCGATGATATGCGAGGATTCTGAGCTCGGTCCGGACCATGTTGCGAACGCGCTGCACCAGGGGCAGCAGTCCCAAGCCGCCGACCAGATGCGCGAGCTGCTGGCGTTTGCCGTGACGTTGACTGGATGCACCGAGTTGCAACTTCGCCGACATGTATCGTCCTGTCCGCTTGATCGATGGCCCGAACCCGCCCGGGCCATCGCGCCGAACGCCGCGATATCAGGCCATCGAATCGCCCCGCAGAAGCTCGAAGGATGCATCGGAGCTCCGCGGGTGTCCATTCTTTTTGGGACCCACCCACCCGGCGCAACGGCGTGCATGTGCGCATGCGTCGGTCGACTGCAGAGTTGCGACACGAGAGCCACGCGCACTCCGCGGCCATCGCCGGCCCAACAGTCTCTTCCGTATTCGGCATTCGCGCCATCCATGAACATAAAAAAGGGAGCGCCAGAGGCGCCCCCTTTTTTTGCGTCATGGATTGGCCAGCAGCTGGCGCGTGTCGCGCAGTCAGCGGTCGCTTTCGAGGACTTAGTCGAAGCCGTTCTTGAAGATCAGTTCGGACGGCGCGGCGGTGGCCATCTGCACGACGAATTCACTGCCAGTGCCCGTGATGTCGATGCGCCAGCCGGAATTGTAGTCGCTGTCCTGCGTCGACCACTGGACCAACGTGATGGTAGGGCTGGCCGGCGTCAGCACATGGATCTGCAACGCACCCGCCTGGATCGTATTGCCGCTGATCGTGGGCTGGGTCGGCACGTTGATCTGGAACGTGGACGTGACGCCCGCGTCAACCTGGAACGTGTCGTGGACCGTCAGGCTGCGGTTGGCGAAATCGATATTGCGCGACCACGCGTGCACACCGGAGGTGCTGGCGTAGGCCGGGGTCAGATTCGCGGTGGCATTGACTGCGCCGGCGGCGCCGACACTGTTGACCGTCATGGTGGAGGTGGTGCCCACCTTTTGTGCGATCGTGGTGCCGTTCTTGGAGAAACGCACGAGATTTGCGACATTCGTGCCTTGCTGGATGCCGCTGTGGCTGAAGATGTTCTCGGTCACCGCCAGCCAGTCGCCCTGGAACAGCGTGAACGAGCCTTGGTCCTGGTGCGCATGGCTCTCCACGTAAGGGCCGGCCGCGAACGCCAGCCACATGGCGCCCGTATCCCAGCCGGTGCGTGCGAACAAATGGCCCGTCCCGGTTGCGTGATAGACCAGGTCCGCCGGCGCCAGGCCGTTGGTACCCGCCGGCAGCAAGTCGTAACGATAGTTGAAGCTGCTCGTCATCTTCGGCACGGAAATATGGGTCAGCCACCACGACGCGATGCTGGCTGCGCTCGTGTTGTCGGTCATCCTGCGCGCTTCGAGCATCAAATGACGGTGATAGTCATAGAGGATCGGCAACGACGAGCGCGACTGGTCGCCAAACGGCGCAAAGCGGTCGAGCGTCGGAACCGTGGCATGCGTCCAGTAGAGAATGCTGTCCGTCAGATGCGTATTGGCGTCGGCCATGTTCTGCGTGGTGCTGTCGCGCCAGACGCGATACAGGAAGAACAGGTTCTTGTGCGACACACCGTAACCGGTGCCTTCGCGGCTGCCGCCATCGGGCAGGTTGGTGAAATAGGTCTCCAGCAGCGGGATTTTCGTCGACGTCAGCAAGCTGTTCCAGGTGCTGCTGTTGCTGGCCAGCGACCAGTACATCGTCGCAGCGAGGAAGCTGTAGTAGTAGTTGTCGCCCGGATTGTCCGTCGACCAGCCGGTCCAGGGGTGCGAGGTACCCCCCCAGGTCGCGCTGTTGAAGTTCCAGATGTTGTGAACGGTCTGTTCCGCGTACGCAGACCAACGCGTGCGCTGCGACGGCGTGGTCTGCGCCGGACACCAGTCGTAGGTCAGCGCGAGATCGGAGATCATCGAACCGGAATTGAGGTAGGAATCACCTGCGACGACCGGTACGCCGCCACCGGCAATCGCCAGCTCGGCAGCCGTTACCTGGGCATCCACGAGCGAGACGGCGAGGCTGCAGTACGGCGCCTGCCCGCTCAGCTTGTACATCCAGGCGGCATCAGCCGCGGCGAAGAGGTATGGAAGATTGGTCGGATGCGCAACCGCGCTGTCCACGTACGACTTGAATCGCGTGTAGTTTGCGGAGCCCGTATCGACGTAAGAGAGATCGATATTGATCGCTGCAAATGCGCTGGACGACACTGAGAGAGTGGCGATGGCGGCGACAAAACGGACAAAATTCCTCATTCGAAAATCAACCTTGCTGTTGCTTTGTCGTGCTCCAGGGAATTCGCCACACGCGTCCTTGTCTGCAAAACCGAGCGGTATTCATCAACTCGATGGATACCTGCGATATTCGTTTTTGCGTGGCGATTCAGGGGAGTCAAAGTTTATAGACCGCATTAGTTTCCGATGTGATGAACGTATCATTACGAAAACACCGGGCTATTTGTGTGATTAAAATCAGTGAATTATTTGGCGCAAACGAGACGCAAGTCCGCAAAATATGCCGGATTGCAAATCACGTACACGCATTGGCGGATTGGCTGCAATAGCGATTCGCCGACAGGGTTTACGGACGCACGCCCGTGGCCTCGGTGCCCAATCGGCATCCCTGTATACTTCGCCGCTGAAAGCCCATGCGAGCGCTTCGACGCCGGGCATGGGCCGCCTAGGGATGCCGGGAATGAGTCCGACAGATTTTTTATTGCTCTATCAGCAATTGGGGCTGCCCCCGGATTCCAGCATCGACGAGCTGAAACTTGCATACCGCAGGCGCGTTGCAGCCTTGCACCCCGATCGCCAATGCGCCACGAATACCGCCAACGGAGAACTGGCGCGCGAGCGACTGCAGCAGTTGACGGCTTTATATGGCTCGGTTACCGCGTTTCATCGTCGGCACGGCCGCTTGCCGGGCGCCAGCATTACTCCCCCGCCAGCCATGGCCGCGGCGATTCTTGCGCCTGCGGCGATGCGTCGACGGCGGACCGGGCTGCTTCTGCTTGTTCTCGTCGGCACCGCACTTTCGACCTTGGCGGCCGTGGTGTGGCTGTGGCCGGATTTTGCGGACGACAGCAGCGCCAGCGCTTCCGATGAAAGACCGCGGGCGGCGCAACTGGCGCTTGAGCCAGCAACGGGCATCGACCCTGAGCTATCGCTCCAGCTGGGCATGCTCAAGGACGACGTCTTGAACATCGAAAAAGAGCCGATTACGCGCGGCGACGATCGCTGGGACTACGGTCCCTCGTGGATCGCATTCGAACGCGGCAAGGTGAGCGGCTGGTACAGCTCGCCTTTGCGCCCGCTGCAACGGGCGACCGCGCATCCGCCACCACGAGCGATCCAGCACGCCGGCCGCAGCGGATCGTAACTACCTGCGTAATTCTTCCACGGCCTCGCTGGAGGTTGCAACGTCGAACGGGGCCGGATGCGGCGCTTGCGCAACCAAATCGACTGGTTGCCGGCGCAAGCGCAGAAACGGCCGTTCAATCAGGTAGTACGACAGCAGCGCCACGCCACAGGCGAGCAGGATATTGACCGGGAAAGTCGTGGCCCACGTGTCCATGTGCCGATTCAGGAAGGGCTGCTGCCAAAGATAGAGCGAATAACTCAGGGTGCCGACGAAAGCCAGCGGCCGCCAGTTGAGGAAGCGCCATGCCAGCGTGCCGCTGCAGCGCGTGCTCGACTCGATGAGCCCTGTCATCGCAACCAGCATCCACGGCCATGCCAGCATATCGACGATCGTATGGCCGCTGCGCAGATAGTTGACTGCAACAATCAGCGGCAAAAGTGCCCAGCGCCACGGCGTTGACGTCATGCGCAGATACACGGGGGAGTGCAGCAGCTTCGGTCGCAGCAATGCAAATGCACAGCCAATCGCGATGGCGTCCGCGACCGCGGGAAAGATTTCGAGGTCGCGGTACGGCCCGCTCGGGAAGGCGAGGTGCATTGCAAGCCGTACCAGCGGCGCCGCGGCGAATGCGAACGCGGCCGCCAGCAGGGCATGGCGTTCCTTCACGAACACGAATACGAAGGGCCACAGCAGATAAAACTGCTCTTCCACCGACAGCGACCACAAGTGGCCAAATTGCCAAGGGCGCGAGACGTCGTAATTGACAAGGTAGGTCGCCGCGAAGATCACGTCGTTCTTGCCGATCTCCACCCAGCCCAGGGTGGCGGCGAGCATGATCGCGAGCAGGAAGGCATAGGCCGCCGGCAGGATGCGTCGCGCGCGGCGCCAGTAGAAGCCGCGCAATGAAACGGCGCCGGTTTGACGACGCTCCTCCATCAGCAGCGAGGTGATCAGGAAGCCCGAAATGATGAAAAAGACATTGACCCCGAGATTCGCGAGATCGCCGAGCATTCGGCCCGACTCCACGGTGAGCGGAAAACCGTGGGTGCCTGCCAGATGGCCCTGGAGAACCAACGCAATGGAGCACGCGCGCAGCCCATCCAACGAGGAAATCCTGCGCGACGCCATCTTGACCGCCCCCTGATCCAAGAACCGGATGCCCGTGGTTCGCCGTCGTGCACGCTGGACGATGCGCACAGCGGCCGCCGGAGCTCGAGCGATCGCGCGCATTGTAGTGGTGAACCGTGGCCGCAAGCTCCATCAGGCGCAATGATTTTTTTTGTCGATCGACGCTGCACTTCGTCGTTCGTGATGGCGACGACTTTGCGTCCAGCCGCCGCCTTGCAAGCGACTTTCGGCCGCAGTCGCCGGCAGACTGGCCTTGTCGCCGATTCGAACTCACATCGAGTGATCCCGAATAGCGCAAAGCGCCGGCGCAAAAAGGGGCGCCACGGCGCTTTCCTGCGCCGGGCGTTGTTGCGCCGGATAGGGGATTCTTTCATGATAGCTGGCGTGCGGAATCGGGGCCGCCGGCATGCAAGTTTGTGCAGTCCCCCCTTGAAACCCGTGCACCGTCCGCCCTGCCGGCTTCCCCTCGTTTTCGAATGAATGAAGCGGACAATGAATCATTGCAGGTCAATACTCCATTGCATTCCTCGCGACCGGCCCGGCGTTGCCAAAAGGCAACCGTATTGAAATCGTGTTGCGGGAAAATCCGGATATCTGCTGCATTGAGTGGGGCGGATTTCATGCAGCATGATTTTCGCGCCGAGAAAATCCTGAGCCTCTTTTGCACTGCCCCCTTTTGCCCTGAACCCACTTTCGCAGGAATTCGGAGACTATGACGACACGCGGTAGCGCCAGCACGAACGGCTTGGTCGCCAGGACCGCGACCATCGCGGCGGAGGTAGCGGCCGTTCACGCCGCCGCTGTCGATGCGGGGAATCGCTTTCCGCACGAAACATTCGCGGCGCTCAAGGAGGCCCGCCTGCTGTCGGCGGCGGCGCCGAAGATCTACGGCGGCGAAGGCGCCAGCATGCTCGAACTGTCGATGCAATGCGCAAAGCTCGCCCAGGGTTGCGGTTCGTCGGGAATGGTGCTCGCCATGCATCACATCCAGGTGGCGTGCCTTGCCCGACACGGCCAGGACTCGGCGTACTTCCAGCGCTACCTGCGCGAGAACGTGGTCGAGAAACAGGAACTGATCGCCTCGATCACGTCCGAAAATGGCACCTTCGGCGATACCCGCTCTAGCGTTTGCGCGGTGGTGGTCGACGGCGACGCGATGTCGCTGGAAAAGGACGCGACCACCGTGTCCTACGGCGCCCACGCCGATGCTCAACTCGTCACCTGTCGGCGCGTGGCCGATGCCGCCGCAAGCGACCAGGTGCTGGTCCTGTTCGAGAAAGGCTCCTATACCCTCGATCAGCAAGGAACCTGGGACACGCTCGGCATGCGCGGCACTTGCAGCCCCGGCGCGAAATTCTCCGGACGCGGGCGGGCCGAACAGATCGTGCCCGGCGCGTTTGCCGATTCCTCGGCACAGACGATGGTGCCCTACTCGCACATCCTGTGGTCGGCGCTGTGGTCGGGCATCGTGTCTGATGCCATCGGTCGAGCCGCGGAGTTCGTGCGCGGCGCCGCACGGCGCAGTCCTGGTACGGTCCCGCCCAATGCAGCCCGCCTCGCGCGCGCGCATGTCGAACTGCAGGCCATGCGTCACAACTGGCAGTCCTGTGCGATCGAGTTCGATGAACTGACCGCAGCCGATGATGCCAGCGCACGCGAGGAACTCGGCACGATGGCGTGGGCGCTCAAGATGAACCAGCTCAAGGTGGCTTGTTCCGAGATCGCGCCGCGCCTGTGCCACGAAGCGCTGCAGATCATCGGCATCATGGGCTACAAGAACGATTCCCCCTTCAGCGTGGGGCGCCACTACCGTGATGTGTTGTCCGCCGCCCTGATGGTGTCGAATGAACGCATCGTCGGCAAAAGCGCCTCGATGCTGCTCGTCTTCAAGGATGCCTGAGACATGTCCGCGACCGAATACGACGCCGCCAAATTCCACGCAGGTCTGGTCAAGCACGGCCTGATCGTTCCGGTCGGCGTGCCCGGCATTTTCGGCCGCAATCACGTCTTCGAGGACGTGCTTGAGGCTTTCAACACCTTGGTGACCAGCCTCGCCGAGGACGATGGCGCGGAATATTTCGTGTTCCCGCCGACCATTGACCGCAAGGTGCTGGAGAAGTCCGACTACATGGACAGCTTCCCGAACCTCGCGGGAACCGTCTTCAGCTTCAAGGGAAAGGAACTCACCGCACGCCAGTTGAGCGAAGCGATCCATGCGGGCGAACCGTGGGACGGCTTCCAGAGCATGACCGACGTCGTGCTCAATCCCGCCGCGTGCTACCCGATCTACCCGAGTTTCAGTGGCGTCGTGCCGGCCGAAGGGCGTTTGGTGACGATGTTCAACTGGGTATTCCGCAATGAACCTTCGCTCGAACCCACGCGCATGCAATCGTTCCGCGTGCGCGAGTTCGTGCGCTGCGGCACACCCGAGCAAGTGGTCGAGTGGCGCGACATGTGGCTCAAGCGCGGACTTTCGTTGCTGGAATCGCTCGGTCTCCCCGTACAGGCGGAAGTCGCGTCGGATCCGTTCTTCGGCAAGGGCGGAAAGATGCTCGCGACCTCGCAGAAGGAACAGCAGCTCAAGTTCGAAGTGCTGGTTCCGGTGATCTCGAAGGACAATCCGACCGCGGTGTGTTCGTTCAACTACCACCAGGAACACTTCGGCGAAGCGTTCGAGATTCGCACCGAGGACGGCAAGGTCGCGAACACCGCATGCCTCGGCTTCGGCCTGGAGCGCCTGGTGATGGCGCTGTTCCAGACCCACGGTTTCGATCCCGGCGCATGGCCTTCGGCAGTGCGCGCCAAGCTCTGGCCTTGATCGTATTGTGAGCCTGCCGTCGTGAACGTGCTGGGTCTCGATGCAGCGAACTACCCGCGGCACATGCTGCACGCGGAAGATCGCGTCTGGGTGGAAAAAAACTGCTACGTCGACGTCTGGATCGAGCTGGTGCATGCGCTTGGGTGCGAGCCGCTGGCGATGCTCGGCTTCGTCGTCGCGATCGATTTCGAAGGCGACCAGTGGACGTTCTTCAAGCCGCCGCATGACGAACTGCGCGAGCTCTACGGCATCGACGTGCAGGAACTCAACTGCTGGCGGCCGCTGCTGAAGCATGCCGCAGAGCACCTCGGTGCGGGCAAGCTGATCTCGACCGAAGCCGACGCGTGGTGGCTGCCGGACACGGCCGGCACCGACTATCGCACCCAGCACACCAAGTCGACGATCGTGCTGGCGGATCTCGATGTCGACGCGCAGCGCCTCGGCTACTTCCACAACGCCGGCTATTTCACGCTGGAAGGGGAAGACTTCGAGCGCACGTTCCGGGTCAACGCGGCGCACGACCCCGCCTTCATGCCGCTGTTTGCCGAAGTCGTGCGTGTCGACCGCAGCATCCATCGGCCGCAGGCCGAGCTGCAGGCGATGGCGGCACGCTTCCTCGCCAAACACGCGCAACGGATGCCGGACGACAATCCTATCGCGCGGTTTGCGAGCAGGTTCGAGCGCGATCTGCCGATGCTGCAGGAACGTGGCCTTGCGCATTACCACGCCTGGGCATTCGCGACCGTACGTCAGCTCGGTTCGGCGATGGAACTGGCGGCGCTGCACCTGCGCTGGCTGGACGCGCAGCGGTTCGGCCACGCGGCCGATGCCTGCGAGCAGATATCGAACGGTGCCAAGGCCTTCATCCTCAAGGCGGCACGCGCGGTGAATGCGAAACGCGCGTTCGATACCACGGCCATTTTCGACGAGTGGGCCGCGCGCTGGCAGCTCGCGAAAACGGCGCTGGCCGGCGCAAGCTAGCGTCGGCTATGGCAGAATTGCCGCCTGTGCCGCGCCTTCGCGTCGGCATCGACCTTGTGCAGATCAGTCGCATCGTCGAGTCGATGCAGACGTTTGGAGAACGTTTCCTGCGGCGCGTGTTCACCGAGGACGAAATCCGTTACGCGCAGTCTTCGCCCGCGTGCACCGGAGAGCGCCTCGCGGCCCGGTTCGCGGCGAAGGAAGCGGCCAGGAAGGCGTTGGCACTGGAAGGAATTGGTTGGCGCGACATCGAAGTGCGACGCCTGGCGAATGGCGCGTGCGAGCTGATGTTGCATGGGGCGGCACGCGACGCGACGGGCAAGGCCCAGCTCGCGCTGTCGATGAGCCATGACGGGGATCAGGCAACTGCAGTGGTGATTATTTATGAGTAGTGCGAACAAAGTCCGCAACATCCTCAAGGAACACGGCCGTCTGGCCAAGGATGCGGAAACCCTCGCTGATGATGCGGACCTGTACCAGGCTGGCATGACATCGCACGCGAGCGTCAACGTCATGCTCGCGCTGGAAGGCGAGTTCGATGTCGAATTTCCCGACAGCATGCTCAAGCGCAGCGTGTTCGAAAGTATCGCAGCGATCACCACGGCGGTGGACGAGTTGACCGCAGGCCGTCCATGAACCGGGGCCGATGCGTCGAGGAAAACCGACGCATCGCGCTCGTTGAAGGCTGGCAAGTCGCGGCGGCCGCGGCCGGTTCGACGCTCGAACACCTGGAACAACTCGGCTGGTTGCCCGCCACCGTCCCCGGCACCGCCGCGGGCGCACTGCGTGCTGCACAGGCGTGGAGCTGGGACGAACCACGCAAACTGGACGCCGAGGATTTCTGGTGGCGCGCACGCATCAGCGGCGATACAGGACCTGCAATCCTCGGCCTCGATGGCATCGCGACGCTCGCGGACGTCTGGCTTGACGGTCAACACGTGCTCGCGAGCGACAACATGTTCGTTGCGCACGAGGTGCCAATCGAACTGCACGGTGAGCACGAGCTGGTGATCCGCTGTCGTGCGCTCGCGACGGAACTCGCGATCAAGCGCCCACGGCCGCGCTGGCGCGTGCCGATGCTCGAACACCCGCAACTGCGCTGGATACGCACGACCCTGCTTGGACGTACACCAGGCTGGTCGCCACCGTGCCCGGCGATCGGGCCGTGGCGTCCGGTGTGGATCGAGTACCGCTCGCTGCAAATAGGACAGATCGCCCTGCAGTCACATCTCGAACGCGCCGACTCGGGCGACACGGGCACGCTCGTCGTAAACGCCACGCTCGACGCCCGCGTGGAGCGCGCGACACTGATCGTCGAACGCGGTAGCGAGCGCATCGAAGCGGCGCTCGAGTTGCGCGACGGTTGCTGGCACGGCGAAGCAGTCGTTGCGTCACCGCAGTTGTGGTGGCCGCATACGCACGGCAACCCCGCGCTCTACGCGGCGTCGCTGCGGGTGCAGCACGACGGGCGCACTTCCGTCGTCGATCTTGGCAAGACCGGCTTTCGCAGCATCGAAATCGATCGCGGCGACGGCGACGATTTCCATGTGCGCGTTAACGGCGTGTCTGTGTTCTGTCGCGGCGCGTGCTGGACGCCACTGGACGTTGTCACGCTCGCAGCGTCGCCGCAGGCGTATCGCCACGCCGTCGCGCAAGTACGCGACGCGGGCATGAACATGTTGCGCGTCGGCGGCACCATGGTCTACGAAGACGGCGCGTTCTACGACGCGGCCGACGAACTCGGCGTGCTCGTGTGGCAGGACCTCATGTTCGCCAACATGGACTATCCGGACGACGCGGCGTTCACGGCGAACGTCATGCGCGAGGTCGACCAGCAGCTCGACCGATTGCGTGGTCGCGCCTGCCTCGCTCTCGTCTGCGGCAACAGCGAAGTGGAGCAGCAGGCCGCGATGGGCGGCGCCGGTCGCGAACGCTGGGCCCCGCCGCTATTCCACGATCTGCTCGCCGCTCGCGTGCGTGCTGACGACATCGAATACGTTCCTTCGAGCACCCACGGCGGCGCATTCCCGCATGCCGCACATGCCGGCCCTGCGTCGTACTACGGTGTCGGCGCCTACCTGCGCCCGCTCGAGGACGCACGCCGGGCCGAGGTCCGCTTCGCGTCCGAATGCCTCGCCTTCGCGAACGTCCCGCTTGAGAGCGGGCTGCCCGGTGGCGCATCGCTTCGGGTCCATCACGCTTTGTGGAAAGCGCGCTCGCCGCGCGATCTCGGCGCCGGCTGGGATTTCGACGATGTGCGCGATCACTACCTCGAACGACTGTACAGGCTCGATCCGACCGCGCTGCGCTACGCCGATCACGATCGCTATCTGGCACTCGGTCGCGCCGCAACCGGCGAGGCGATGGCGCAGGCGTTCGCGGAATGGCGGCGCGCAAGATCACCGACGCGCGGCGGACTCGTCTGGTTCCTGCGCGACCTGTGGCCCGGTGCCGGCTGGGGCATGGTCGATGCAAATGGGATCGCCAAGCCTTGCCTGCACGCGGTTCGACGCGTGCTGTCGCCAATCGCCATCGCGATCAGCGACGAGGGCGTCAATGGCCTCGCGCTGCATGTCTTCAACGACCCGGCCGCAGCGCTCAAAGCGCGCGTCGAGTTGACCTTGTACCGCGCCGGACAGCTCCAGGTCGGCCATGGCGCACTCGATGTCAGTGTGCCGGGGCACGCGTCGATCGAGCTTGCAGCCACGGAGTTTTTCGACGGCTTCCTCGATCTTTCGCATGCGTATCGCTTCGGCCCTGCGCAGACCGACATGATTCACGCAATCCTGATTTCCGGCGATCAACGCCTTGCAGAAACTTTCTTTTTCCCGGTCGGCTTGCCAGCGAGACGCGAGATCGATGTCGGCCTCTCCGCCGTTGCGAGCGCAGGTCGAACGCAGGACGAACGCGTGGTCACGATCAACGCGCGCTGTTTCGCGCAATCGGTGATGCTCGACGTGCCGGGCTACATCGCCGATGACGCGGGATTCCATATCGCGCCCGGCGGCTCGCGCACGCTGACGCTGCACGCGACGGCTGCGCGCCGCGAAGGACGCGTGAGCGGCAACGTGACCGCACTCAACACCGAGAGCGGCGCGCGTTTCGACGTGTCATGACCGCGCCATCGAGCTCTCACGCCGTGCAATCGGGCATTGCACCCGCAACGGCGCCGTCGGCACAGGCGGGATTTTTCGGCACGAGCGAGCGCCGCCGATTCGGCTGGCTGCATCGCCCTGCCGCCGCGACGGCCGACGTCGGACTGGTGATCGTGCCACCGTTCGGATACGAGGCGATCTGCGCACAGCGCAGCCTGCGTCATCTGGCCGAACAGGCTGCCCACGCCGGCCTCATCGCCGTGCGCTTCGATCTCGACGGCTGCGGCGACAGCGTCGGAGACGATCTTGAACCCGATCGCGTCGACGCCTGGCTCACCAGCGTGTCCGACGCCTGCGATCTGGCTCGCCAGGCAGGCGCCACGCGCATTGTGCTCGTAGGCGTTCGCCTCGGTGCGCTGCTCGCGGTGCGCGCTGCCGAACGGCGCGACGATGTCTCCGGGGTGGTTGCGATCGCCGCGCCTGCCAGCGGCAAAGCCTTTGTGCGCGAGGGTCGCGCGCTGCAGATGGCGCTCGGGCTTGCGACACCGCCGAACGCGGCTGGCGCGCACGACGAATCCGTGCACGAACTCATCGGCTTCGCCTTGACCGAACAGACGCGCACAGCGCTCGCGCAGATCGATCTCAAATTGGATACACAACGTCCCGCACCCGCGGTGCTGCTGCTCGATCGCGACGACCTTGCTGGCAATGACGCGTGGGCCGCGCACCTGCGCGCGCTCGGCGTCGACGTCGACCAGCGGCGTTTGCCCGGCTATGTCGAGATGATGCTCGACCCGCATCGGGCAGAAGTGCCGCAGGCGATCCTCAATGCGACCGTCGCGTTTGCCGCGCAACGACCATCCTTGCCGACCGCGCCATCACCACGGCCTTCCATCGAACTTTGTACCCGCGCAACGATAGCGATCGGCGCAGAAACCGTCGTCGAGGAAGTCGCCGCCATCGACGACAGCCTGCGCGGCGTCGTGACGCGCCCGCAGACCGGCGAAGCACGCCGCGCCCTGATTCTCCTCAATGCAGGAGGCATCGGCCGCATCGGCCCGAACCGGCTCGGCGTTGCATTCGCGCGCGAACTCGCAACGCGCGGGTATCTCGTGTTGCGCGTCGACCAGTCGGGCATCGGTGACAGCGACACGCGCAAGGGTGGCATCGAGAACACCGTGTACAGCGAACAGGCCGTCGACGATGTCGGCGTCGCGGTCGCGTGGGTGCGGCAATCGGGTGTCAGCGAAGTCACGGTTGCAGGGCTTTGCTCGGGCGCCTACCACGCGCTGAAAGCGGCACAGGCGGCGCAGCCGATCAACGCGATCATCGCGATCAATCCGCTGACCTTCGACTACCAGCCGGGCATGCCGCTCGATTTCGCCGCGTTCCGCGTCACCGCGGATGCGGCGCGCTACAACAACGCGATGCGCAGCGCGCAATCGTGGCGCAAGGTCCTGCGTGGTCAGGTCGATTTTCGTCGTGTCGCGCGCGTCGTTGCGCATCGCGTCGGTTCGCTCGTTGGTCGCCACGCAAAGAACGTGCTGCGCCGATTGCGCGTTCCGCTGCCCAATGATCTTGGCAGTGCGTTGCTTGGCATCGGGCGCCGCGGCGTGGCGATGCATTTCCTGTTCGCCGCGAGCGATCCCGGCTACACGATGTTGCGCGATCAAGGCGGCACCGCGGTCAAGCGGCTGATCGAAGACGGCCGCCTCGGCATTCGCATCATCGACGGACCTGACCACACGTTCACGCCGCGCTGGTCGCATCCCGAACTTTTCGAGGCGATGCTCGCGGTGCTGCCGTGAACCCGGTTGACCTGCGCACCGTCGCCCGCAGCCGCATGCCGGGACTCGACGGCTTGCGCGGCATCGCGATCCTGCTCGTGCTGATGCACGGATTCGATGTGCTGAACGCGCCGAACGGACTCTGGCATGGCGTCGATCTCGCGCTCGATGCCGGCTGGATTGGTGTGCAGCTGTTCTTCGTGCTCTCCGGTTTCCTCATCACCGGCATCCTGCTCGATACGCAGGATTCGCCT
>JBDSXV010000144.1:0-27935 GCA_039926025.1 Dokdonella sp. | reverse complement strand
GCGCTGGTCAACAACGAAAGCCTGCTCAATACCAACATCGCGCTTTACTACCACACGTCCGTGCGCGACAGCACCGCAAGCAACTGGCCACCCGGGTGCACCGGTGCCACCTGCATCGCACAGGATTCGATGGAGTGCAAGACGACTGGCCCGACCCTGGTGGCTTTCGGTCCGTGGGTGAATACGACCCCGACCAATCCGGCCGTCACCGTCGCGCCCGGCACCGTCGACGTCGTCGTCGATCACGGCGCCAGCGCGACCGACATGTTCGGCATCACCAACAGCGGCGATGTCGGCAGCACGCTGAACTACACGCTGGATGTGTCGCCGACTTCATGCGCGAGTCCGGCCGTGGTGTCCTGGCTGAGCGTAGCGCCGACTTCGGGCGCGGTTGCTCAGGCGGCGACGAGCACGATCACGGCGACGGTGAATGCAACGGCGATCGCCGCCGGCAGCTACTCGGCCTTCATCTGCGTGCACAGCAACGACACTGCACACCCGCTGATTTCGTTGCCGGTGTCGGTGACCGTGAATGCGCCGCCCCCGCCGACTGCGGCGGTGTCGACCGGAAGTTTGAGCCTGAGCGTCGTCGCTGGCGCGAGCACGAGTGGTCCATTTACCGTGGGCAACACCGGTGCGGTCGGCAGCACGCTGCACTACACGATCGATGCGACGACGCCGGCATGGTTGAGTGCCGCGCCGGCATCCGGTTCGATCGCGCAGGGTTCGCCTGCCGCGTCGATCACCGCGACGGCCAATGCCGCCAGCCTTGCGCCGGGGAGCTACACCGGCACGATCAACGTGCACAGCGACGACAGCGCGAATCCGACCGTTCCCGTGAACGTGAATCTGACCGTGAGCGCGCCGGCCCCGACGGCCGCCGTGTCACCGGGGAGTTTGTCCTTCAGTTTCCCGCAAGGTGGCAACGGCAGCGCCACGTTTGATATCGGCAACAGCGGCTCTCCCGGCAGCACGCTGCACTACACGATCGACACGGCTTCGACCTCGTGCGCAAGCCCCGGTCCAGTCGTGTGGCTCGGCCGCTCGCCGGCATCGGGCTCGGTCGCGCAGGGAGGTCCCGCGGACATGGTCAGCATCACGGCAGACAGCAGCAGTCTCTCGCCGGGCAGCTATTCCGCCTTCGTCTGCGTGCACACCGATGATCCGGCGCACGCGTTGATCGCCGTGCCGGTCAGCCTGTCGGCGACCGACGTGATTTTCTTCGACGGCTTTGAGCTGCAGCCCTAGATCGAAGTCTTTGACGCCTGCCGCGCAGGCGTCAAAGGCCGCGCCACCCGGCGGCGGTGGCAAGACGATCGTCTTATTGCGAAAGCCTGACCCCTCCCTCCCGGGAGGTTTTTTTGCGCTGCGCAATCGTCAAACCCGATGCCGGATACTTCCCGGCGGCTTTCTTGCTGAACGGACGACGATGACGCGTGGCGATCGCGCCGTATTCTGAATGCAGGGCGACTTTTTCCCTGCAAATAAGGTTGCGTCCGGCATACGGCAGGACTATGGTCCTACTTGCCCGTAGCGTTTCATGTGCGGGTTCAGCTGCAATCGACTGGGGCGGTGCCGGCAGGAAGCGTGGCGCTCAGCATGCTTTACCCATCAGATCGAACGAGCATCATGCATCTTGCATGCGTCAGGAATTTCGGGGTTTTTTCATAGTTTTCGGTCACGACCCGCTCGTGGCCGCAAATGCGTGTGGGCGCAACATTGGTGTTGCGTCCGTATTCTGTGACTGGGGAGTCAAGACATGACACGGTTTTTCAAGCAAGCTTTGGCTACGACCGGAGGCGGGCTCATTTCGAGCACATCCGCTTTCGCGGTACCGCTGCCGTCAGGCACGTCACTCGCCCTTCGGCGTCTGCGTGTGCCTCATTTCCTTCTTGCGATGGCAGTTGCCGCCGCTCCCTTCCTGGCCACGACCGCGCATGCCGCGCTCGGTGTCTGCGATGCTTCGCCGGCTGACAATGTCGAAGTAGAAGCCACGGCGGGAACGCCGGGGCCGACCAGTTACAACACGCTTGGCGCAGCCTTCGCGGCGATCAATGCGGGCACGCATCAGGGCTCGATTGCGATCGAGGTTTGCGGCAACCCGACTGAAGCGGCGAGCGCGGTACTGAATGCGAGCGGTGTGGGCGCATCCGTCTACACCGCGATCTCGATCAAGCCCGTTGGCGGTGTCGCGCGCGCGATCACCGGCGCAATCGCCGCTGGCAGTCCGTTGATCGACTTCGCGGGCGCGAGCAATGTGACTGTCGACGGTCTGAATGCGGGTGGAAATTCGCTGACGATCTCGAACACAACGGCGGCTGCGACGGCCGGAACGAGCACGATCCGGTTCATCAATGGCGCCTCGCTGAATACCGTGACGAACACGTCGGTGCTCGGTTCGTCCAATGCGACGACCGCTACCGCAGCGGGCAACATCCTGTTCAGCACGAGCACGGTTGCTGGCGGCAACAGCGGCAATTCGATCTCGGCCAACAATATCGGTCCGGCGGGTGCGGCCCTGATGACCAAAGGCGTAGTCGCTGCGGGTACCGCAGCGAACCCCAACGCGAACAATGTCATCGATGGCAACAACATCTTCGACTATTTCAGTGCGACGGTGTCGTCCTCGGGCGTGAGCGTCCAGGCTAACAACAACAACTGGACGATTTCCAACAACCGCTTCTACCAGACGGCCGCGCGCACGTTTACGGCGACGGCGCTCCGGTATGCAGGTATCACGCTGAATGCGTCCAGCGGCGCCTTCACCGTGACCGGCAACAAGATCGGATTCGGTGCTGCGGATGGTTCCGGCACGACGACGATTTCCGGCTCGACCAATACGTTCAGGGGCATCGACGCGGCATCGACTAGCACGACGGTTGTTACAAGCATCCAGGGCAACACGATTTCCGGGATCAGTCAGACGACCGCCAGCACTGGTACCGGCACGAGTACCCAGTTCATCGGCATGATGCTGGGTAGCACAGACGGCTTGTTCAATGCCGGAAATGTCACGGGCAATTCGATAGGTAGTCTCGATGGTTCGTCCACCATCGTCGTGAACGTTACAGCCGGAGCGGGTACCGTTGACGGCATCTACAACTTCAGCAACTTCAGCACCAACATCTCCAACAACAATATTGGCGCCATCACCATTCAGGGCAGCGGTTCAACTGCTGGATTCCGTGGAATTCTGATCAATACCGGTAGCGGGGCTGCAGCTGTCGCTACGGTGACCAACAACACCATAGGTGGTGCTGGAGCAGGTGCTATCACCGACAGCCTCGTTGGCAGCTATGCGATGTATGCGATTCAGACTGCGTTGCCGCCGGTAGTTGTCACGGGCAATGTGATCAGCAACTTCATAGGCAATTCCAACGGAGCAGTCGTCGCGATGAGTGGGTTGCAGATCGGTGCTGGTACTACCACCGTTGCGAACACGATCTCGCGCAATACGTTTCACTCGCTCAGCAACGCCGCAGGTGCCGCAGCTGGTGCAGTCTACGCGATCGACCTGACCCTGCCGGTGACTGCCAACATCGTCGAACGCAATTACGTGCGGTCGATCAGTGCCACCTCCACCGCGAATGGCTATCAAATCATCGGCATCATTGCGCGCGCCCAAGGCACCGCGACGTACAAGAACAACATGATCAGCCTGGGCCTGGATGCATTGGGCAATTCCATCACCAGTCCCTTCTCCATCGTCGGGATCCGTGATTCCACCGGCACGACGTCGGCCAACAACTACTATTTCAACAGCGTATACATCGGCGGTACCGGCGTCCTGGCCGGCACCGGTGCTTCGAACAGCCTGGCGATGAACAGCGATGTCGTCACCAATGTGCGCAATTTCCAGAATAATATCTTCTGGAATGCGCGCAGCAATGCTGTAGCGGGAGGTGTTGCCCACATTGCGATTCGAGCCGGTGGTACGGCTCCGAATCCAGCCGGCCTGACCAGCAGCTCCAACGATCTGCTGGCGACCGGTACTGATGGTTTCGTCGGTCTTTTCAACTCCGTGCTCGACTTGACGCTGAACGACTGGAGGATCGCGACAGGCGTCGACCTGAATTCGCTCGCGCTGGATCCCTTGTTCGTCTCGACCACCAATTTGCATGTGGCGAGTGCGAGCCCGATGTTTGCTGCCGGCACGACCATCGCAGGCATCACCGACGACTTCGATGGCGATGTACGCCCGGCAACCCCGACCATTGGCGCCGATGAACCGCCGCCGCCGGTTGGCATCGTTTCAATTTCGCCTTTGAGCCATGACTTCGGAAACCAGGCGATCGGCACGACCAGCGCGGCTTCGAGCATCACGATTTCCAACACGGGCACCGGGTCGTTCGATGTGACCGGGCTCACTGCAGCGGTGGCTCCATTCGCGCAGTCCGGCGGCAGCTGCACGGCCGTGCCGTTCACGCTCGCGGCGGGCACAAATTGCACGCTCGATTACACGTTCTCGCCGACGGTCGCCGGGGTGGCCAACCAGGCTTTCACCGTAACTGCGACTGCAGCGGGTGACACCGGGTTCGCATTGAGCGGTACAGGCACGGCCAACGCGCCGACGATCGCCAAGTCATTCACGCCGTCTTCGGTGGCGACCGCGACCAACAGCACGGTGACGATCACGTTGTCGAACTCGAACGCATCGGCAATCACGCTGACGGCGAACCTGGTCGACACGTTGCCGGCTGGCCTCGTCGCCAGTGCCGCATCGACGACCTGCACGGGCACGTCGTCGTTCACGGCGGGCAGTCTGACGCTGGCATCGGGTGCGACCATCCCGGCGAGCGGTTCCTGCACACTCACCGGCACGGTGCAAGCCGCGACCGCGGGCAGCTACGTCAACACGATCGCTGCGGGTGACCTGCAAACCAACGCAGGCAACAACGCAGCGGCAGCGACGGATACGTTGACCGTGACCGCGGTAACGCGCACCGTTACGTCGAGCGTCGGTACGCCTTCGGGCAACATCACGCCGTTGGGTGCGCAAATCGTCGCCGATGGTGCGTCGCAGGCCTTCACGCTGACGCCGACGGTGGGTTTCCACATCGCCACAACGACGGGAACCTGCCCGGGCGTGCTCGCTGGCAACGTGTACACCGCAGGTCCAATCACGTTTGATTGCTCGGTGATTGCGAACTTTGCCGCCGACGTCATCCCGGGCACGTTTCCGCCGGATGAGAACTTCGACGAAGTCACGGCGCCGGCAATGCCGGGTGGCTGGGTTTCGGCGCATACCGGGGCGGGTATCGACTGGGTCACCACCACGACAGCATCCGACACGGCTCCCAATGCAGCGTATGCAGCGGAGTTCGGCGCGGTTGCCGACGAGACGCTCGACAGCCCGACGTTTACGGCGGTCGCGGGTCAAACCTTGACCTTCCGTCACAGCTACAACCTCGAAGTGTCCCTCACAGCGCCGACCACGTATGACGGCGCCGTGCTGGAAATTTCGATCAATGGCGGTGCGTTCCAGGACATCGTCGCAGCCGGTGGCAGCTTCGTAAGCGGCGGTTACAACAAGGTGGTTTCCTCGTCGTTCTCGAGTCCGCTCGCGGGTCGCCCGGCATGGGGCGGCAGCAGTGCCGGCTTCATCACGACGATCGTGGCGCTGCCTGCCGCTGCAGTTGGGCAGCCGGCAATATTGCGCTTCCGTACCGGCGACGATTCGTCGGCGGTGGCAACGGCGCCGAATGGCTGGTGGATCGACACGCTGCATCTGGGTGTGTTTAACCCGCCATCGGCAACGGTAACGCCGGCGTCGCTGTCGTTCACCGCGCCGACCAACGGTACCGACGCGCATACGCTGACCATCGCGAATGCAGCGGGCAGCTCGCCGCTGACGTATGCGATCACGACCCTTGCGTCACGTCCGGTGCTTCGTCCGCACGTGCAGGGCCTGTCGAAGGCGGTGCGCCCAGCGCAGCTGACGGCGAAGGACCTGATTGACCAGGCAAATCGCCAGCAGCCGTCGCTCGCAGGCGTCTCGTCCACCAGTGTTCGCGTCGCATCGCCATGGGTGCCCGCAACCGCGGTGCTGTTCCAGCTCGATGACGGCAGCGTGGAAGGGGCCGTGGGCTGGGGCGTCGTAGGACCTCCGGCAACTGAGTCCGGTGCGGTCTGGATCAATCAGTTCAGCGCAACCGGTCCGTTGACGGTCGATTCCGTCTCGATCCTGTGGAGGACACCCACGACCGGTACGTTCGTTGGCTTGCAGCCGAATCTCGTCGTCTACTACGACGCAGCTTCGACAGGCGATCCGAGCAATGCGACGCGCGTCGGTGTCGACACACTGGTGACGATTGCGACGCAGGGCGCGTTCGAGACCTATCCGACGAACTTCTTCATCCCGGGTGCCGGCGATGTGTATATCGGCTTCGTCGACCAATGGGCCCTCGCCGGTGGCTTCACGCCACGACTGTTCCCGGGTGCGCAGGATCGTACGTCGAGCGCTCACAGCTCGTGGTTGTCCGCAGCGGGTACACCGCCAACGGATATCACCACCCTGGCGAACAACTCGACGACCGGCATCATCGACGATCTGAGTGCGGCATTGGCAGGCAACTGGATGATCCGTGCAACCGGAACCGCGGGTGCCGCAGTCTGCACGGGCGCCGTGGTGCCTTGGCTCACGGCGGCTCCGAGCAGTGGTTCGGTCAATGGTGGCGCCAGCGCCCCCGTCACCGTCACCGCGAATCCGGCAGCCGGCAGTCTGGTCGAAGGCACTTATACGGCTGAGGTCTGCATCACGACCAACGATCCGGCCAACGCGCTGATCGCGGTGCCTGTGACCTTGACCGTTACGACGCCTCCGTTCGTGCCGTGCTCGAGCGGAGCCGACCAAGTCTTCTGCGATGGCTTCGACGGCTCTGCGACGAACCCCAACGTGGTCACCGGCGTGATCAATCAGCCCGCCGTTGGCGATCCGAATGGCAGCTCGTTCGATTTCGCCCTTGGCGACTTCCACGCCTATGACTCGGGCATCACCGCGGACGATATCAACCTGTATTCGAATGCCGCTCCCGCGATCAATGTCTACTGGTATGGCGATGCCGTGCCGGTGGCCTTCCAGGGGCTGGTTGGCGGTGTCGTGACGACGCCAGGTGGAACGGACTTCACGGTCCTTCATTCCGGTGACGTCATCGGCCCGTCGTCCTCTGTGTCGGCCGCATCCACCGGTGCCGACATGAGCGCATTCGAAGCCGGCGTGAACGGCTACATCGGAGTGGCGTTCTACAACGAGGGGACGGCCGCACTGAACTTCGGCTACCTGCATGTGACGACTACAGCGGGCGGGTTCCCGATCCAGGTGCTCGACTATGGCTTTGACAACAGCGGTGCGGCGATCACGATCCCGTAACTCGCCGCGACATTGATTCACTTCAGAGGCCTCCTTCGGGAGGCCTCTTTTTTTTGACAACTGCTCCAGACAATCCGGCCGCGGCCGCCGACACGAATAGCGAGCAAAGCTCCGGACTGGGCTGTGAGCGCATCTCGATGACGCCGAGCTGGCTGAGCGACCTGAAAGGAGGAGCCGTCAAAACGGACCCATCGCATGAACTCCGGCGCCGCTGCTCACGCCCTTGGCTAAAGGGCAACGCGACGTCCGAGAACCCGTTTCATGCCCTGACCGCGAGTGCCATTCCGGCGACGTCGGCTGGCAGAGGTGGATTCGCGGATGGGCGCTCCATGGATCGTCTTCAACATGAACATGGTCTTGATCGATCCGCGATGACCCGGAAGCCTGCGCGGGAGCCGTGCAGCGAATACCGCGCTACCGTTCTGCGGTGTAAACCTGTTCGTTCAACGAACCTTGCCTGCGGTCGTGCCGCCGCGCGTGGCAAAGCGTTGACGCCGAGTGCCAGGCCGCCGCCGTGCGCCGGTGCGCCGGCACGGCTTTCCCGTAGCCCTCAGTGCGTCGGCGACATCAGTAAGATGTGCTGCGCGGATCCGGGCAGGAACGGCGTCGGCTTGCCCTCGACCCAGTCCTGGTGGCCACTGCCGTAGTAAGGCGACAACGGATGTCCGCTCTGGCCACCTGGCATCATGAAATAGCCATGCGCCTCATCGCCTGGGCTCACGGCGAAACGCTCCGACGCGCCGAAGTCCGGACTCTGCACACGCGGCATGTCGTGGTCACCCGGCAACGGCTGGTAGGGCATGTCGAGCAGGCGTGCAAGAAACCGGGGCAATGCGCGCGATAGCGGGTGCGCGATACGAGCCGTGTTGCGTTCGCCCCAGCTGCGTGCTGCAAGACCGCCCGGTTGCGTATCGAGGTTCTTGCCCGCGCGCTCGGCGCATGCGATCAGCAAGGCATCCCAATCTGCGTAACCAGGCGGCAGCAAATGCGCGGGTCGCGCATCCAGCAGTTTCCAGACCGGGTTCTCCGCGAGGGCGAATTTCGGTGCCGCGAAATCGGGGAACTTGCTGCGCACCGCGGCGCTGAAGCCGTCGATGACCGTGTCGATGACTTCATTGCGCCACGCACGTACCAGGCGATAGCCGACGGCATCAATCCCTGCTTCGCCAGACCAGTGATCGAGCTGCTGCTTCATCGCGTCGTTCAGCGCCGACGCTGGCGTGCGATTGAGTTCGAGCTTGAGCAGGTCCTTCCAGCGCTCGAGCAGCAGCGCACGGTCATCGAGTTGGATCCTGAGCATGTCGGCGGGCGCGAAATGCTGGTGCTCGCGAAGGTCGTCGCGGATCTGGCGTGCACGTGCGCCGAGGTCGTAGCCGCCGTCACCGAGCGTCGCAAGCGCAGGTCCTTCGACGACGCGCTGATTGGCGGTCCACAAGCGCTGCAATGGCGGATTGGAAATCAGCGGTGTGTCATTCGGATCGATCCAGCCGTCCCAGCCGCTGCCGGCGTGCGACCAGTCCGCTGGCAGGGCTGGATCGAAACCGCCGATGCGCTTCGGGATGCGCCCGGCGATCGTCCACGCGATGCTGCCGGTCTTGTCGCCTACCACGAAGTTCTGCGGCGGCATTCCGCTGGCCTGTGCGATCGCGACGGCCTCATCGCTTGTCTCCGCTTGCTCCAGGCGCGCCAGTTCCAGATTGATTGCGCCGGGCTGCTGCGCCGTCCACGCCAGTGCCAGCGAGGTACCGTCGACATCCTTGGCGAGGATCGGGCCCCACTGCGTATCCTCAATGTCGAGCGTCGCGTCGGGCGCACCGTGCACGTGGATGGTCTCGGTCTGTTTCGAGATCGATGCCCAGGCATCGGCAGCACGGTAGCGGCTGGCATCGGCCGGGTCACGCATCACCCGCACCCAGTCGGCCGTGTCGATGTAGCTGTTGGTGAAACTCCAGGCAACCTTGCCATTGCTGCCGATGACGATGGCCGGCACGCCCGGAAGGCCGGCACCCGTGACATCGACAACCTCGCCGGCCCGACGTGGATTAGGGTAAATCAGGCGCGTGCGGAACCACAGGTTGGGCACGCGCAAGTCCAGATGCGCGTCATTCGCGACGAGCGCCGCACCGTTCGCGAGCGCTCCACTCACCGCGAAACTGTTGCTCCCAGGCGTGTGTTCCACCGTGGCATCGGCGTGCTTGAGCAAGTGTGGATCGAGTGTATGCAGATCGAGTTCCGCCTGCGTTGGCGGATCCGGCCATGCCAGCGGTGCACCGGCAATCGGCGCATCCCAGGTGCCGCCACTTGCGGCGAGGAAACGGAATGCCGATTCGGGCAACGCGGCATGCACCTGCGCGAGTGCGAGGTCGCGCTTGTTTTCCGAATCGTTCAAGGTGAAAGCCATCGCAGCAATGACCAGCAGGCTATCTTCGCTGCGCCATGGCGAGGGCGTGTTGCGCGTCAACAGATACGCGAACGGACGCACTGATAGTGCCGCGAGACCGGCATTGACGCCGTCGCGATAGGCGTCCAGCGCATCGCGTTGTAGCTGAGGCAGTGCTTCGTAGGCGGTCTGCATGCGCGCGCGCATGCGATGCGCGCGCGCGGTTCGGTCGGCTGGCAGCGCCACGGAACCGAACATTTCGGCGAGCTCTCCGGCCGCCCGTCGGCGTAGCAGATCCATTTCAAAATAGCGCTCCTGGGCATGCACGTAGCCGAGTGCCCAGCCAAGGTCGTGCCGATTGGCGGCGTGCACGGTGGCTGTGCCGAGCGCGTCGCGCTCGACCGTGACGGTGGCGCCGAGAGCGGGCACCTCAATCTCGCCTTCATAGCGCGGCAGACTGCCGCGAAACGTCAGCCACGCAACGACTACAAGCAGGGCAATCGTCGCAAGCAGGATGGCGACAAGTCTTTGCAGGAAACGGGTCACGAGGGGTGCGCCAATGGGATTGAACGCAGCATGATAAAGGAGTGCGCCTGTCGCGAGATACGACGGCGAGCGCGGATGCGCACGTGGCAAGGATCCGTGCGTACGGACGTGCGCGAACCTGCTGAGTACGCGATCCAGGCTCGACGAATTTGCGAGAAGTCGCTCCGATCGCGTTTCGCTGAGCGACGATCAGGAGAGAGGTCGCTCGCTCAATTCACGTCTCAGCAATTTGTCGACGGCCGATCGCGGCAGTGCGTCGACGAATTCGATTCGCTTGGGTAGCTTGAAATGCGACAGGCGTTCTTCACACCAGGCCGCGACAGCCGCTTCATCGAGGTGCGGATCGCGCCGCACGACGAACAGGCGCACGCGCTCGCCGTCTTCGTCATCGGGCATTCCGACGGCGCAGACGTCGCTGATGCCGGGATGCGCACCCACCACATCTTCGATCGCCGCCGGATATACGTTGGCGCCATCGACAAGGATCATGTCCTTGATGCGGCCGAGCAGATAGAGGGCGCCACTGGTGTCCATCCGGCCGAGATCGCCAGTGCGGAACCAGCCATCGGCGGTCATCGTGCGCGCGGTTTCGTCCGGGCGCTGATAGTAGCCCGACATCATGAATGGGCCGCGCAGCCAAACCTCGCCAATGGTTCCTGGTTGCACCGCACGCAGTTCGGCATGGTCGGGATCGCGTATCGTCAGTTCGACCGATGAAAACGGGAATCCGACGCTGCCGATGTGGCGTTCGAAACCCAATTCGCCCGCGATGGGCACCGACGTCTCGGTCAGGCCGTAGCCTTGCAACAGTGGTTTGCCGGTGATTTGCTCCCAGCGGTCGCGGATGTCGGCGCGCAGCGGCATGCCGCCGACGACGCCTGAACTCAGAGCGGAAAAATCGAGCTCGGCAAACCCTGGCGTCGCCATCAGGCGATTGTGGAATGCGGGTCCAGCGAGGATCGAGTTGACCGGACGCCCGCGCCATCCGGCAACGACGCGATCGGCATCGCTCATTTTCGGAAACAGCAATTGGGTGACACCCCTGCTCGAATACTGCAGAAGGTTCACCGACATCCCCGCAGCGTGGGAAAACGGATGGACACTGATCACCAGTCCGCCCTCCTGGCAGCTTTGTTCCGCCATGGCGATGCGCAATATCTCGATGCCGGCCCGCATATTCGCGTGCGTCGTCCTGACCGCCTTCGACACGCCGGTCGTGCCGCCGGTGTATGACATCAAGGCGAGATCATCGGGATGCACGGTCCGCTGCACGGGCGCGAGTGCGGCGCCCTTCGTGATCGCGTCATCAAACCTGATGGCATGCGCGGGACCCGCAGCGGCGACTCCAAACAACTCGGCCGGTGCTGTTACAACGAGTTCGCGCAGCGTGCTGGCGCCGCGCGCTGCGCGGACCGTACCCATCAACACATCGAGGCCGACGATCGCCTTGGGAGCGATCGCGGCGATGGGGCCTTCGAGCTCCAATGCAGTGGCGGCTGAATAGACCGGCATGACCGCGAGTCCTGCGATCCACGCAGCCAGCAACGCGATCGGGAACGCGGGCAGGTTCGGCAACATGAAGAGCACGCGGTCGCCGACCTCGAGCTTCCATTCGTGCACGAAAAAACGCGCAAGGTTGTCTGCTCGATGCAGCCATTCGCGAAACGTCAGTTGCTCGCCATCGAACTCGAATGCGACATAGTCGGCATAACGCGTACACGCATCCTGCAGCAAGGCGAGCATGGTCGACGCGGAATCGATATCGATGTCGACGGGCACCGAGTCGGGGTAGTGGGCAGTCCACGGTCGGCGGGCGTACCAAGCCGCGGCGCCCCCGCTATCGAGAACAGCTGATCCCTGGCGATCGAATTCGGAGTCGTTTGGCGTCATGACGTCGTCCCTGTTGCTCGGTTGCCTGTGGTCGCCCGTAGTGGACAACATACAAAGTGTACATTTTGATGCAATCGCCATGCCGATTCGCCATTTGACGGAGCTATAGCTGTGCACCGATGTTCCGCCATCCATGCGTTCGAGGGCTGCGATGTGCGTGACCCATGGTGGCGCGGTGGCGTGGGTGTCGCTTGCTCGGCCGAGCCCTCGCGCCTCAATGTGAACGTGCTCAGATCTGCTGATACACGACGATGCCATAAGGCCGCCATTGGTGTGGGTAGCTCAGATGAACGTCGCTGCCCAAGTCGGCGGTCTGCACGCGGGCTGCGAAGGCGGTCTGTCGCCGTCACTTCATCGACGTGGTCCGATACTTGCTGCTATTCGCCCAACGAGTGCCGTCGCATATCGAACCGGTCGCAATCAGCGTACGGAAGGCGTTCGTCAATAGTCGGGTCCGGCGACTTGCGCCAAGGGGCGAGAGCGTCGGAACCGTTCTGAAATGCTGCCAAGGTGCTGCACACTGCATGCAGCGTCAGGTGCCAATGGGGGAGTTCCCGCTCAATGTCAGTTTTGTCCAGCAAGCGTGACAAGATCACGGTCGTCGAATCTGCAGGACGCATAGGGGTCGCGGCCGCGTGCGTGGCGGCTGCCATGAGCATTGCCCATGCTACTGGATTGCCGGACGAAATTTTCGCAGATGGCTTTGATGGCCCGCATCGTCCGACGCTGAGCAAGGTTTTCAGTCCGACCACGATTGCCTCTGCCGGACACAGTACGTTGACCTTGGTCCTGGTCAATACGAATGCAACCGTGGCGACGCTTAGCGCCGCCCTGATCGACACGTTTCCGGCTGGCATGGTGGTCGCGGCGCCAAGCGATGTGGCGACTACGTGTGGCGCTGTCGCCAGCGCACCCGCGGGGGGGGGATCCCTGAGTCTGCCGGCGGGAGCACAGATTCCTGCGAACACATCATGTGAGGTCTCGGTGAGCGTGACCGCGACGGCTGCGACGACCTATACCAACACGATCGCCGCAGGGGCCTTGCAGACTGACCAGGGCAGCAACGCGGTGGTGGCAAGTGCGTCGCTAAATGTGACGGGCAGCGGCACGTGCCCCGCACCGACGCAGCCATTGGTCGATGCCAGCCTTGAAACCAGTATCAGTGGCGGCGGGCCTTGGATGGCGACGTCGTTCAATGCGCTCTCCGTCTTTTGCACTCTCGGCGGTCCGACCGGTTGCGGAAACGGCAACAACACGGCGGGCCCGCACACCGGCAATGTATGGGCGTGGTTTGGCGGCATCGAGGCGGGGGAAGACGCGACGCTGATGCAGTCTGTCGTGATTCCTTCCGGTGGCGCGCGCTTCCTGAATTTCTGGTTGCGCATCGGCTACGTTGGCGGCAATCCTGCGGTCAGGATGGATGTGACCGTGGATGGCATCGTCGTGCGCACGTTTCCAATGCCAGCGACGGCCGAGGCCGCGTACTCGCAGCGCAGCGTCGATGTCAGCAGTTACGCCACCGGCGCCAGCCACGCGATCGGATTCCACTACGTCCAGCCGAGCAGCGACTATGCGAACTACGGCGTGGACGACGTGACGCTGGACTGCGTCCCGGTGCCCGAACAGCCAGCGCTTGCCGCGTCGATGACATACACCCATAGCGCGGACTCACAGGACTGAGCAGGCGCACCTGCGCAGCCTTTCGCGTCACGCGCTCGTTTCAATGCGCTCGACGCGCTGCAATCCGCGCGGCAGCAGCGAGCCGCGTGTGGCGCGGTTGCCGCCGTATTCGACCAGATCCGCCCACTTCAGCGTGAGTTTGCGCTGACCGGCATACAGGGTGACTTCGCCCTTGCCTTCGACGACAACGGCGACGCCGACAACGCGTTCGCCATCAGCGAGCTTCGACTTCGGAATCTCGATCAACTTGTTGCCCTTGCCGCCCTTGTCGAGTTCCGGCAGTTCAGCCACCGAGAACATCAGCAGGTGCCCGACGTTGGTCACGACGACGAGGCGATCGCGCGCGGAGTCCGCCACAAGTGCGGGTGCGATCACGTGCGCGTCGTCGTCCATGTTGAGGATCTGCTTGCCGGCTTTCTTGTTCGCCAGCAGCGCTTCGAAGCGGGTCACGAACCCGTAGCCGAAATCCGATGCGAGCACGAGTTTGGATGTGGGGTCAGCGATCGCGACCGCATCGAAACGTGCGCCAGCTGGCAGTGCGAATCTTCCAGTCAGCGGCTCGCCGTTGCCGCGCGCGGAAGGCAGGGAGTGTGCAGCTGTCGAATAGCTGCGGCCGGTCGAATCGATCAACGCGACCTGCTGCGTGGTGCGGCCCTGGGCGGCGGCAAGGTACGAGTCGCCGTCCCGATAGTTGAGCTCGGCTGCGATGACATCATGTCCCTTGGCTGCGCGTATCCAGCCCTTCGCGGACAGCACCACCGTGATCGGCTCGCTCGCCACCAGTGCGGCTTCGTCGAGTGCCTGGGCGACCGCGCGTTCGATCAAGGGCGAGCGTCTGGCATCGCCGTATTTCCTTGCGTCGTCCTTCAGTTCGTCCTTGATCAGGGTCTTCAGGCGTGCTTTCGAATTGAGAATCACGTTGATGCGCGCGCGCTCCTCCTCCAATTCGTCGCGCTCCGTGTTGATCTTCATTTCCTCCAGTCGCGCGAGCTGGCGCAGGCGCGTTTCGAGGATGTAGTCGGCCTGCTCCTCGCTCAAGCGGAAACGCGCGATCAAGACCGGCTTCGGCTCTTCCTCGGTGCGAACGATGCGTATCACTTCGTCGAGATTGAGGAATGCGATGCGCAGCGCTTCGAGCATGTGCAGGCGGCGTTCGACCTTGGCGAGACGGAACTGCAGGCGCTTGGTCACCGTGTCCTGACGGAAACGCAGCCACTCGACGAGGATCTGCCGAAGGTTCTTGACCTGCGGCTTGCCGTCGAGCCCGATCATGTTGAGGTTGATGCGAAAACTCTTTTCGAGATCGGTCGTGGCATTGAGGTGCTGCATCATCTCGTCGAGATCGATGCGGTTGGAACGCGGAATCAGCACGATGCGGATTGGATTTTCGTGATCGGATTCGTCACGGATGTCCTCCAGCATCGGCAGTTTCTTCGCGCGCATCTGCGTCGCGATCTGCTCGATAATCTTGGACGGCGATACCTGATACGGCAGCGCGGTGATGACGGCATTGCCGTCTTCCTTGATGTAGATGCCGCGGCAGCGCACGGATCCGTTTCCGCTCGCGTACATCGCGGCGAGTTCGTTGCTTGGGGTGATGATCTCGGCCGCGGTCGGGAAGTCCGGACCCTTGACGTGTTCGAGCAAGTTGGCAAGGCTGGCATCGGGTTCATCAAGCAGGCGTATGCACGCGGTTGCGATTTCGCGCAGATTGTGTGGCGGGATGTCGGTTGCCATGCCGACGGCGATGCCGGTCGAGCCGTTCAGCAAAACATGCGGCACGCGCGCGGGCAGCCACGACGGTTCTTGCTGCGTTCCGTCGTAATTCGGAGTGAAATCGACCGTGCCCTGGCCCAGTTCCTCCAGCAGCAGGGCGGCGAGCGGCGTCAGCCTCGCTTCCGTGTAACGCATCGCGGCGAATGATTTCGGATCATCGGTAGAGCCGAAGTTGCCCTGGCCGTCGATCAGCGGATACCGATACGAAAACGGCTGCGTCATCAGGACCATCGCTTCGTAGCAAGCGCTGTCCCCGTGCGGATGGTATTTGCCGAGCACTTCGCCGACCGTCAGCGCGGACTTGCGCGGCTTGGCAGTCGCGCCGAGGCCGAGCTCGCTCATTGCATAGATGATGCGCCGCTGCACGGGCTTGAGCCCGTCGCCGACGAAGGGCAGGGCACGTTCGAGCACCACGTACATCGAGTAGTCGAGGTACGCGCGCTCGGCATAGTCCTTGAGCGGGATTTGTTCGTAATTGGCTTGGATGTTCATGGAAGATCCAGTATCGACGGGGGCGCCTGCAAGGCAGCGGCGCGCAGCCGGCGATTGTGCCGGATCGATCGTGTCGCAGGTAGGCCGGCTCTGCCCGTTCGGGCTACCGGGTGATGGAATTGCGCAGACGAACCGGTCTGGTGGCGCAACGCGAACTCGGGGCGATTTCGCAGATGGCGAGGGGCGCGTTTGCTACACTCGCGTCGCTTTGCCAAGGGTGTTGCGGATGGACGAAGTCACCCAGCTTTTGCAGCGAGCGGCAGCGGGCGACGCACAGGCGCGCGAACCTCTGTTTCGACTCCTCTACCCTGAATTGATGCGCCTGGCGCAAAGCCACCTTGCTCAGGCGGGCACGCTTTCGCTCGATCCTGGCGGCCTGCTGCACGAGGCCTATCTGCGCCTGCCCGAGTCCTCGAAATTGCCGGACCGGAATCGGCGCGTCTTTTATGCCTACGCCTCAAAGGTGATGCGCAGTGTCATCGTCGACTACGTGCGTGAACGCGGCGCGCAGAAACGCGGTGGTGGAGAGCGCCCGCAAACGCTCGGCGACACCCTGGCCGACATGCTGTACGAGGAGCGCCTGCTGCCGGCGATCGACGAGGCCATGAAAACTCTTGAGGACGCCGACCCCCGCGCGCATCGTGTGGTCGAACTTCGCTACTTTGGCGGATTGACCGAGGAAGTCGTCGCCGATGTGCTCGAGGTATCCACAGCGACAGTGAAGCGGGACTGGCGCCGCGCGCGAGCCTTTCTTTTCGACTATCTGGGCGAAACCTGAGCCTCGCGCAAGAAATCTTGTGTGGGTGATCCGTTTCGCCTGCCGCTCTGCGTCTGTGTAGCAGCGGGTTGAGTGGAATGGATGCCTGACGACGACCTTGGATGGGTATTGCGTTCATCGCGTACGGAGCTGATCGATGCAGGAGTCGCCGAACCATGAGCCGGACAAGTCGCGTCGGGCACGCGATGCGATGGCGTTCTTCGATCGCTGGATTGCGACGGAGGACACTGCGCAACGCGCGCACATGCTGGAAGAGCTCGCGCTCAAGGACGGCGTCCTGCACGAACGCGTGCGTTCACTCATCGAAGCGGAGCAGGCGCTCGATGCTGCCGGCTTCATGGCCGGGCCTGCGCTGATGGACATCGAAGCGTCCCCGTCGGCTGCAGCCACGCATGATCTTGCCGGCGAGCGCATGGGTGCATGGCGGGTACTTCGCCTGCTCGGTCAGGGCGGCATGGGCGAAGTCTGGCTCGCTGATCGCGATGATGGTGCCTACCGCGGTCACGCCGCGATCAAGTTGTTGCGCGGCGCGGCGGCGGATTCTGCCGCGCAGCGCCGCTTCCTGCGCGAAGGCCAGATCCTTGCTCGACTCGAACATCCGCGCATTGCCCGCTTGATCGACGCGGGCGCGCGCGCCGATGGCCGGCGCTATCTGATACTCGACTATGTCGATGGCCAGCGCATCGATGCGTGGGCAGATCAGCATCGGCTGAGCGTGGATGCGCGCCTGCGTCTGTTCCTGCAAGTGTGCGACGCAGTCGCGTACGCGCACGCGAACCTGATCGTGCATCGCGACATCAAACCGTCCAACGTGCTCGTACAGGATGACGGCCAGGCCCGGCTGCTGGATTTTGGCGTGGCAAAACTGCTGGAGGACGAACAAGGAGTGGGCGAAACGACCGCCCTGACGCTTGCCGATGGCGTCGCTCTGACCCCGGAATATGCGGCACCCGAGCAGATCGAGAACGGTCCGGTGACCGTCGCGACCGACGTCTATGCGCTCGGTGTGTTGCTGTACCTGCTGCTCGCCGGCCATCGTCCCTATGGCGAGAACGCATCCACGCCCGCGCAGTGGGCACGTGTCATCGTCGAAAACGAGCCGCGTCGCCTGTCGCTGGCCACCGGCGATCACGGCGAGGATGCGATCACGCGCGCGCGCAGCCGCGCGACAACGCCAGATGATTTGCGACGCGCATTGCGCGGCGACCTCGAAACCATCGTGGCCAGGGCGTTGAAGAAAAAGCCGACAGAGCGTTACGCATCGGTGCCCGCGTTTGCCGAGGATGTGCAGCGCTATCTCGATCACCGGCCGATTCTTGCGCGACCCGACACCTTTGCGTACCGCGCGCGCAAGTTCGTGCGACGTCATCGCGCAGGCGTTGCACTAGCGATACTCGCCGTTTGTGCGATCCTCGCCAGTACCGTTGGCATCGCATGGCAGGCGCATATTGCACGCCACGAAGCCATGCGCTCGGGGCGCAGCCGCGACTTCCTCGTCAACCTGATTCGTGATGCCAATCCTTTTTCCGCCAGCCGCGGAAACCAGGGGCAGACCGGTGACCTCCTGAAGGCGGCGCTCGATCGCGTCGAACGCGACTTCTCCGATGCCCCGGATATCCAGGCGGATCTGCGCAACGTCATCGCGCACGCGTTGCGGCAAGTCGGCGAGAACGAGAAATCCGAATCCATTCTCAAGAACAACGTCGATGCACTGCGCCATTTGTACGGTGATACATCGCCCAAGGTCGGGTCAGCGCTGGTGGAGCTCGGTTATGTGCGACGTGAGACCGGCGATATCGCCGGCGCACGCAAGGCGTTCGTTGAGGCGGATTCCTTGCTGCGAAATGCAGGGCCCGAATTTCGCAACGATCGGATCGAGCTTCTGGTAGCGCTCGCGCGGCTCGATAATCAGGAAGGCGATCACGCGCATGCGCTGGAATTGCACGGCATCGTGTTGCGCGAACGTGAAGAGGCGCAAGGTCCGAACGGCCCGGACATCGCGACCGACCTGATGAATGTCGCTACCGATGATGGCGCCCTGGAACGCTTTGCGGAAGCGGAGACGCTGGCGAAACGCGCCGACGATTTGCTGGTGAAATCACTGGGCCCCGATCACGCACGACGTATCTACGTGCAGAACACGCTCGGACTGGCGCAAGTATTCGCCGGTCACACGGCAGCCGGCGTCGAAACCTTGAATGACTCGGTCAAGCGCGTGCGCGCAACCTTGCCCCCGGATGCACCCATGCTGGGCATCGTGCTGACGTCGCTGGGGACGGCGCGTTACGAAAGTGGCGACTCGAAGGGTGCGGTCGAGGCACTGACCGAAGCGCGCGCAATCATGAGCAAGGCCAAGCATCCGATGCGTGGCCAGGTCACCCTCATGCTGGGTCGCGCGCAACTCGCAGCGCAGCAGCCCGACGCGCTGGCCACGTTGCACGACAGCTTGGGCGAGCTTGCGGGCCCCGCAGGTGCCGATGGTCGGCTCGCGCTTGCGCAGGCAGCCTACGGCGCGGCACTTGCGCGTGGCGGCAAACCGGATGAGGGGGAGGCCGCGGCGGCCAAAGGGCGATCGGACCTCATGGCGGGCCCGAGCAGTCGCAGTGTCAGCCTGGCGGAGATCGACCGCCTCCTCGCCACTATTGAAGAGCTGCGCGGCGATGCGCTGCAGGCACATCAATTGCGCGTGGAGGCACTCGACGTCTATCGGCGGGTCTACGGTGTCGAACATCCGCGCACACGCGAGATGTCCGCAGCGCTGGCTTCTACGTCGACGGCGATTCCCGCGCACTGATGCCAGCTCGTCTCGCGCCTGGCGGTCCAGCCAGGATGATTCGTTTCGCCATGCAAATGCGTCTGACTGGGCAGTCCGGGTGAATTCCACCAACCGGACCGGGCTAGCAGGCGCCGACCGGACTCTCCGGACTATCGAACGCCGTACCCGAACGCACAGGTTGGGGAGCGCTTTCGATGAACGGGACGAAGAGACAAATTTCCATGCTCGGCTGGGCGCTGGCCTGTGCTTTCACGGCGGCGGCCGGCTGCGCCGCAGCGGCTGACTACTGCGTGGGCAATCCGAGCGAGTTGCAAGCCGCGCTCAATGACGCGGAGAGCGCTTCCAACGCCCTGTTCGACACCGTTGTCCGGATCAGGCAGGGTACCTATCACGTCGGCAATACCGACCTGGCCTTCCACGGGACGGCCAAGTACGTCAACGCACTGGAATTGCTTGGCGGCTACAACAGCGATTGTTCTGCGCGCAGCATCAACCCCGACAATACCGTGTTCGACGGTGATGGCAACGCGCTCGACATCAACCCCAAGGCCGATTTGCGCATCGAGGGCGTGCGCTTCCAGAACATGGGTGTGGGCGGGCAGTTGAACCTGTGGTCAGCCGCAGACAACATTACCGTACGCGTGCTCAACAATGCCTTCGTCGGTACTGGCCTGTACGCCGTGACCGGCATCGACATGAACGGTTACGCCATGAAATTCGTCAACAACCGCGTGCGCGGTTACGTCAAGCCGTCGCAGACGTCGCTGGCGGCGGTGTATATGGCCGGCCTCTCGCAGATCCGCTTCACCGGAAACACCATCGCCGACAATGCCGGCGAATTTGGCCTGCTGATGTGCAGCGACAGTGACGTATGGCTGGTCGACAATATCGGCTGGAACAACAGCGGCGACGATTTCCGCGTCGCGGCCAGTTGCGGTGACTGGAATGCGCCGGGCGACACGCGCTTCAGGAACAACCTGTACCAGGACATCACGCTGCATTCGGTCGGCGATTCGGGCAGCAATATCGGAGGCAGCGATCCGTTGTTCGTCAGCCCAGGCGCCGGCAACTACCGCCTCCAGAACGCCTCGCCAGCGATCAACACGGGCATCAACAGCAGCAGCATGGCCGGTATCGATCTGGCCGGAAATCCGCGTGTCGTCGGTTCCACCGTGGACATCGGCGCCTACGAATCGGCCATCGACGACACCGTTCCGGTCAATCTCACGGTGACCAATACCAGCGATGGCGGCGCAGGTTCCCTGCGCCAAGCTCTCCTCGATGCAAATGCAAACCCGGACTTCACCTTCGTCAACTTCGATATCCCGGGCGCTTGTCCGCACACGATTGCGCCCGCCAGCGCGTTGCCGTCGATCACTCAAGGCTTGCGCATCGATGCATACAGCCAGCCCGGCAGCGCGGCGAACACGCGAACGACGGGCGACAACGCGACGCGTTGCATCGTCCTCGACGGCGGCAACGCGATCGGCACGGGACTCACATTCAGTGGGGGGAGCACGTCGCAATTCTGGCTGCAGGGCATGGCGATCGAAGGGTTCACCGGATCGGGCCTGCGCTTGACTGGCGGCACGAATGCCCTGGTCTGGGGGAACCAGTTCGGCGGCAAGCTCGGTGCGACGACGCTCAGTGCAAACGGTACAAACATTTCGCTGAGTGGACTGTCGTCCAGCGCGAGCATCGGCGGCGCGGCACCGGCGCAGCGCAATGTTATCGCAAGCGCGATCCATAACGGCATCGAAGTCACCTCGTTGGGTTTCTTCTCTTCCACCGGCAACGAGATCGTCGGCAACCTGATCGGCACCTATGGCGGGGAATCCGCCGCCGCCGGCAACGAGATCGGTGTGTGGATTGCTACCAGCGGCAATACCGTGAGCAACAACGTGGTAGTCAACGGTACCGTCGACGGGGTGCACCTGGAAGGTGCAGGCGCAAATGGCAATACGATCGATCACAACCGTATCGGCCGTTCGGACACGATATGCCTCGTGTTTCCGGTACCGTTCTGCTTCGAAGACAGCGCGCCGAATGCGCGCCATGGCGTGCGTATCCTGAGCGGCGCACACGACAACATCGTGCAGTTCAATACGATCTGGAACAACGGCGTGATGGGCGTTTCTTTAGCAGGTACGGGCAAGGGCAACCGACTGTCGGCGAACTCGATCTATGTCAATGGCAGCTACGGCATCGATCTCGAGGGCTCCGGTAACAACGACAACGATGCGGATGCGAACGCGCTGAACCTGCCCAATCGTGGTTTAAATTATCCCGTGATCACACGTGCGTATGGCGGCAGCGTGCATGGCTGGGTTGAGGGATCTTTGGCTTCCATCAATGGCAGCTACCAGATCCAGCTATTTTCATCGACAAATCCGGACAACGTGCCAACCGGCGAAGGCGAAGTCTTCCATCGCGCCGGCATTGCTTTGATATTCGACGCGTCAACCGGACAGAATGGCAGCACGAACTTTCGCATCGCCCTATCGAGCCCGTCTCTCGCTCTCACCGCTCGCCAGTTTGCGCTCACCGCGATCGACAGTGCAGGCAACACGTCCGAGTTCTCGGCACGTTCTGCCTACCTGTGCGATGTGATCTTCCGCAATGGCGTGGACGATGCCGTCAGCGATCATTGTCCAGCTCCGTGAGCGGCACACAGAATTCAAGGAGAACAGGCATGTCGACATTCTTCAGGCAGTTGCGTGTCGCGGCTGCCGCGCTGATCTGCTTTGCAGCAGCGACCGCGAGCGCGACGACATACACCGTCACGACGAGCGCTGACAGCGGCGCCGGCTCTTTGCGGCAGGCGATAACGGACGCAAACACCGCAGGCGGCACCAACACGATCGCTTTCGCTATCCCGGGCATCGCACCGCACACGATCACGCTCGCGAGCATGCTGCCGGCCATCAGCGGCACGCTGACCATCGACGGGTACAGTCAACCGGGAAGCGTGAAGAATACGCACGCGCCCGATCAGGGCGGACTCGACACGGTGCTCGCCATCGAGGTCAGCGGTGGCGGTGCGGTAGCTCCCGGCTTATACACCGCCAGTGGTGTGGTGACGCTGACCGTGCAGGGGCTGGCGATGAACCGGTTCTCCGGCGATGCGATCAGCGGCAACGGCGGCGGTCCGACGACATCGCAACTCAATGTGTACGGCAACTTCATCGGCACATCAGTCGAGGGAGCAGCGCTTGGTCCGCTCGGAAACAATGGAACGGCGATTCGCAGCGGCTTCACGCCAGCGCAAATCGGCGGCACGCAGCCATGGCAACGCAATCTGTTGTCCGGTAACGGAGGTGCCGGTGCGCTGATCGGCGGCCCAGCCGTTGTTGAAGGCAATCTGATCGGCACGGATGCAAGCGGGACACTGGCAATTCCGAATGGTGTCGCAAATAACTGGGGCGGCATCATCCTGGGTACGCGCAGCCATGTCCGCATAGGCGGTTCCAGTGTGCTGTCTCGCAATCTCATTTCCGGCAATCACCCGTTGGGCATCGGTATCTGGGGAGCGTTCGGTGCGTCTGGCGTCAGCACGGGTTTTGAACTGAAGGGCAACTTCATCGGCTCCGACTGGAGCGGTTTGCATCCCGTTCCGAATGGCTGGCCCAACTACAGCGCAGCGCAGTACGGCGGCGGCATCCAGGTTCAGAATGGATCGACCGATCCTTCCGTACTGGTCATCGGCGGCTTCGCAACCGGCGAGGGAAACCTGATCGTTTTCAACAAGGGAGCCGGTATCCGATCCAGCGGGAACAGCATAGGCGAGGGCTTCGACAGCCGCGCCAACGAAGTTCATCACAACATCGGAGTCGGCCACGCGAATCTCGACATAGGTGCGAGTGGTCCGACGCCGAACGATCCAGATGATGCCGACACCGGCGCCAACGGCGTGCAGAACTGGCCTGAGTTCCTGTCGGCCAGCCAGTCCGGCAACCAACTGACGGTGACCTATCGCGTCGATACCGCAATTGCAAATGCGACCTATCCACTGCGCATCGACTTTCATGCGGATGCAGTGGGTGGTGGCGGCACCTGGTTGACGCAGGACAGTTACCCGCTCGCGAGCGCACAGCAATCGCGCACGATCACCTTGCTCGTGCCCGCCGGCGTTCGCGCGATTCCCTTCGCTGCGACCGCGACCGATGCGGATGGTCACACCAGCGAATTCTCGCCCCCGTTCGACGTGATTTTCGAGGATGGCTTCGAATGAAGACCTGTGGAAAATTTTCCGCGACGAATTTCCGGAGAACGCCATGTTCAAGTTGATTCGTGCTTTGACGCTGACGACGCTCCTGTCGATGTGCTGCGCGCCGGCCAACGCCGCCGTCTCTTTTTGCGTCAACTCCGTGGCCAGCTTGCAGAACGCGCTGACGGTATCGCAGTCCGACGGCGACGATGACTACATCTCTGTCGTCGCCGGCACGTATGCCCTCAATGCCGGGTTGACGTTTGTTTCGAACGAGGACTACAACCTCATTCTCGTCGGAGGATTCGACCCGACCTGCAACGACTCCCACGCGGGTGAAACGCTGCTTGATGGCCAGCACGCGGTCAGGCCGCTGTACGTTGCTATCGGCAGCGGCAATCTGCTCATCCAGCGAATAAGCTTCATTGCGGGTTTTTCCCCGAACGCAGGCGGCGGACTGGTGGCAGTCAGTCAGAGTGGCAACGTGAATCTGTCCTACAACCAGTTCGTCGCAAACCACAGTACCTCCACCGCGGGCGCACTGTATGCAAGAAGTTACAGCGGCGCTCTATTCCTGTTCGGCAATCTGGCCTATGCCAATCATGGCAACGAAGTCGGTGGTTTCATCGTCGAGCAGGACGTTGGCGAAGGCTACCTGATCAATAACACGCTGGTCGCCAATACGAGCGACACGCTCGCGGATCCCGCCGGCCTCGCCGCAATCGGCAGCGCGCATTTCAGGATCAGCAACAACATTGTCTGGAACAACCCGCCGGCAGGTGGTTCCGACTTCGCAACGACGTCCGCGCACAGCCGACGCTCCAACGACATCGGTGTGGTTGCTGCGGGCACGACGCCCGACCTGCTGGTCGGTGAGCAGTCGATCGCTCCACAGTTCGTCGATTGCGGTTTTCTGTGCTTCGGCTTCGAGCCTGTACGCACATCGTCCCTGGTCGATGCGGGCTCCGATGCCGCCCTTTCGGAAGCAGGCTCAAATTTCGTCGATCTTGCTTTTCGGCCACGCACCATGGGACTTCATGTGGACATCGGCGCGTACGAGAACGAGGTGCTGTTTCTCGACGGCTTTGACGGGTGATGCGATACACGCGAGCACGAATTGGAAACGCCGTTGCCACCGGCGCGACGTTCGTGGTTCGACCGCGCCGGACGGCGCTCACAACGAGGAGAGGTGCGATGCAATTTCAGAAGTGTTACGGCTTGCTCGCGATGGTATTGATGATTGGCGCCACCGCTCATGCGCAAACTTGGGAAAATCCGCTGCCTATGACGGCGAGTCCCTACACGTCCGTTATCGATTCCTGCAGCTACCCTTCGCAATGGCTCTACCTCGACGACGGCCAATTTCCGGTTTATGCCCCGGCGATCGTCTATCGCGTAGTGCAGCTGCCGTTTGTGCATTTTCCTCCGATACCGTTGCGCACTTGGTCGGTGAGTCTTGCGCCGCAAGGATGGGTGGACATGTCGCTATGGGTCTGTCAGCAGAAGAACGGCGACGTCATCGGCCAGTGCGTCGATGAATCTGACAATGACGGCGTTGGCATGCCGGAGCACGTGACCATTCCTGCCCGCCGCGGCAACTACTACATCATCGTGACCGGAAATATCTGGGGGCAGCCCCCGATGTGCGGCCCATACGTGCTGACAGCATTCCACTGAACGGAGAGCATTCAGCAAAGTTTTGGACCGTCGCCGTTGTAGGCGTGTTTCGATCTGCCGACGCGATCGGCGAAGTCCGTGTCGCTTCACGCACCCGTCGTGCGCTGTTTCGACATCATGCGGCGGTTTGCCGCGATCAGCGCATCGTCGGCGACTGCAACGTCGCCGTGGCCATGCAGCCGATACGCTTCGTAGTGGCGCGAACACTCCTGCGTCAGCGTATCGATGACGGCGCGGTGCAGCTTCGTGTAGTAGGGCTGGGTGTGGTGATGCAGGAACACTGGCACTTCATAGGGTTTGAAGCCGGGCACCAGGCGCACCTGGTGCTCGGGTCTGATCAGGTGCAGCGGCACCACCGCGCGGCCGACGCCTTCGGACACGGCATCGAGCAGACCATAGATGTCGTCGAAGTAGGCACGCAGCATCTTCGGCACGGTGGCGCCTGTCTGGATCAGGAAGAAGCGTTCGGTGAAGTTGTCGCGTGGTTCGTGATCGACGTAGCAATCCTCACGCCCGCTGTAGCGCGCCGACTCGATCAGTACGTTGCGCTCGACACCGATGCGCACGTTTTCGATACCCATGCGCTCGCACTCCGACAGCGACACGCTGAAATCGACCTTACCTTCGATCAGCAGGTCCTGCAGCTCGTTTACCTCGGCCTTGATGATCTGGCAGGAAAGCCGCGGATTCGCGCGCAGCAGACCGCTGATCGCCGGCACCAGCACCGAGCGCAGGCACGACGAAAACGAGACGAGTCGGAAAAAACCGGAAATACCGTCGGAGTCGCTGACCAGGCTGTCCAGCAGCTCCTGTTCCTGTCGGTCAACCGAGACCGCGTGGCGCTGCAGGATGCGCCCGGATTCGGTCAGTTCCAGACCGCCGCGCAGGCGCATGAAGAGCGCTTGGCCGAGCGTCTCCTCGAGATTCTGGATGCGCTTGGTCAGCGCCGGCTGGCTGACATGCAGCAGTTCGGCCGCGCGCGAGAAATTCAGCTCGCGGGCCAGGGTCATGAATGACTCGATCTGCACCGATGACAGGCGGGTGCTCATGCGGCCGTCCCCTTCGTTCGGCCAGCAGTATAACGCTGCGCTATCGAGCAATCAGCGCAGTTTATGACGATAACGCGCGCGTATGGATCCATCCAGAAGTTTGATTGGCGCGCTGGTCACGCGCTCGATACGGTGAGCCTGCTGGGCACAGTCCATTGGTCCGCAGGCGTTTTTCTACATCCACGCAATCCGGAGGTTTGAAATGCGAATCCTTATGTTGGGCGGTCTGCTGGCCGCGGGTCTGGTCCTAGGTAAGGCGAGCCACGCGCAAACCTTTGCATCCCCTTTCTCCATCGCTACGAACGTCCAGTCGTACTTCGACTCCTGCGGATTGCCGCAGCAGGAGCTGGAGTTCAACTACGGCGAGTTTTCGATCTATGCGCCGACTGCCGTCTACCGCATAAATCAGCTGCGGTGGGGGCACTTGCAGTTGCGGCCGTGGTCGGTGACTTTGGCGCCGCTGAGCGGGGCGGACATGTCCCTTTGGGTGTGCCTGATAACACCTGATGGCCTCCTCAATCATTGTGTCGATGCGTCGGACAACATCGGCAACGGCATACCCGAACAAGTCACCGTTCCCGCTGTGGTCGGCAGTTACTACGTCATCGCGACCGGCAATATCGGAAATTTCTCGCCGCTTTGCGGCAATTACCTGCTGACGGCCTTTCACTGATCGCGGATCGCACATCGAACCGGATTGCCTCGGACCATAAATCACAAGGAAATCTGCCATGCATCAAGCATTTCGTTTTCTGCCTCTTGGTCTTGCACTCGTTTCCGGTCTCGCTTTCGCCGACGGCTCCGGCACGCTGTTCAACGAAGGCAAGGCGATCGCGCTGAAGAGTGCGTATGCGTACCGCATGCCGGACCCATTTGAAAAGAGCAAGCAGATCACGCGCGTCGTTTTTTCGGACAAGGTTATCGATGCCATGGCATTGAAGGATACGAGCGATCGCGACGACGCGATCGATGCGCAGTTGCGTGGAGCGACCCGCGTCGATCTGAATCTGGATGCCGATGGCTCGGTGCAGAACGTCAATATCCACGCCGACGGTTACAGCGGATCGCAGAGCGGCAGTGGCTGGTACACGCTGGCGCTGAAGCGCAACGACGACAAACGTGTGGAAGGCAGCTTCCACACCAACGACGAGGCGGACAAGAAGAGCGGTCATTACTACGACCTCGCGTTCGCGCTCGATCTTCCTGCTGCTCCCACGCCAGGTACGGCGTTGCCGGCGAACGGCGGCGATGCAGGCAAGGCTTACGTTGCGTATCTCGCCGCGCTCAAGAAGGGAAACATCGATGCGCTCGCGAA
>JBDSXV010000143.1:0-16422 GCA_039926025.1 Dokdonella sp. | reverse complement strand
CGCACCGGCGGCATCGCCCCTGCGCAGCATCAGGGTCGCGAGTACATGATCAGCCTCACCATTACTCGGGTCCGTCGCTGCCAATCCCAACGCGACAACGGATGCGACTAGCGCTTCGGCATCGTCGAGGCGATTCACGCGTTCGTAGATGCTCGAGAGGAACAGCTTCGCCGATGCATCCGATGGGTTTGCCCGAACGAGATCTTCCATCAGAAATTGCGGCCCGCTCGCATCGCCCAACAGCAATAGAACTTGGGCCAATTCGCTCTGCAAAGGCGGGGCATGGAGCGGAAACCATTCGCGCCAGGGGCGCAGGAGATCCTCGGCGCCATGGAAATCCTGGCATCGCGTGCACGCACGAGCGGCATGAATTCGAATCAGCGGAAGCTCGCGATCGAGCTCGAACGCATCGAGCAGCATATCGCGCGCCTCTGCGTAGTCCTGGCGCGCAAGCATCAGCAACCCAAGCCCGACGCGCGGCCCTGGATTGGCGGGATCGAGGCGTATGGACTCTCGATACGCGGCTTCGGCCCGGTCAACCGCACCGGTTTCGCGCAATGCCGTCGCGTAATTATTCCAGTGCACACTGTCCCCGGGTGCCACTGAGGTCAGATGCGCATACGCTTCAACGGCTTCATGCGGCTTGTGCTGCAGATGCAAGCTGATGGCGAGGATTGCGAGCATGTCTTCGCGCGGAGCGCCATCGCCCATCTGCGAACGCGCTAGCCGTTCCACACTCGCCCAGTCGCCGGAACGCATTGCGGCGGAAATTTCGTTGTTTTTGGTTTCGGTCATATCGTCAAAAAAAAAGGCCGCGCGGTTATCCGCGCGGCCATCAAGCTTACAGGGTTAAACCAATCTTAGAACTTGACCGTCACACGACCCCAGTAATAGCTGCCCATCAGATCGAAGTCGCTCGGATCGGTATTGGCATTCAGCGTGTTGTTCGCGTACAGGAACGGCGGCTGCTTGTCGCCCACGTTGTTCACGCCCACGTCGATACGCGTATTCATGGCTTCGATGTTGTAGCCGAACTGAATGTCGTTGTAGGTGGTCGCACCGTACTTGAACTGCAGGTTGTGGATAGAGCAATAGTCACCGTAGTAGCAGTGACCTGCCGGGAACACATCCTGCGACGGCGACAGCGAGCCCATGCGGAAGCGGCCGATATAACGCATCGACCATGAAGCATCAAACGAACCGAGCTGCCATCCGACCTGCGTCTGCGCGCGCCAGCGCGGGAAGAGGCACACGCCACCACTTGCGCCTGGGCAGGAAGCTGCAGGCCCGGAACCAAAGCCTTCGAAATGGCCCGCGTAGTGGTAAGTCGTGTTGCCAGCGGAGCCCGGTGCAGTGGCGAGATCGTAAGTCTTCGAGTACGTCGCGTTGAGCGAAAGATTGAATTTTCCGAACGAGAACTCCGGCAGGCGGTAGTTCAACGCGAAGTCGGTACCCGCGACATCGACGCGCCCCAGGTTGCCGGTCGGCTCGACGATATTGTTGATCTGACCAGCATTCGGGCCACCGACGAAGCGATGGATCAGGGGGCAGAATTGCAACTGCCCCGTACTGCACAGATCCAGCGCCGTTTGTGCGCCTATGCCGGTGATATTGTTGATCAGGTAAAGGCGCCACACGTCGGCACTGATCGACAGGCCTTCCAGCCAATGCGGATCGTACACCACGCCGAAGTCGAAGGATTTGCCGAACTCAGGGCCGAGCGGGAAGCCCGCATACTGTGAGCCCGATGCGATACCGTTGCTCTGCAACGCCTGCGTGACGTCGTTGTTATGGAAAGAACCCGTGGCCGGAACGCCGACACAGGCGGGATTTCCCGCGTTCGGATTCGGGCTTGTCGGCGTCGCCGCGGTGAAATCGCATGGATCTCTCGACAGCTTCGGCGCATCGCTGGCCGCGCCTGCGAACACATCGGCAACCGTCGGCGCACGGAACACCTTGGACATCGTTCCGCGCAGCAAGAGATCCTCGATTGGACGCCATTCGAGGGCGATCTTGGAATTGTTGGTGCTGCCGAAGGAGCTGTACTTCGAATAGCGATCGCCAACGGTTACGTTGAGTGCGTGGATGAACGGCAGGTCCTTGAGGATCGGCACGAAAAGTTCCGCGTACACTTCCTTGACGTTGTAGCCACCCTGCAGCGCCGACGCGCACTGGCTGCCCAGAATACAGGTGCCGGTATTGGCGTCGAGGATCAGCGAGGTGTCGACGTTGGAGTGCGTGTACTCGGTGCGGTAGTTCGCACCCAGAGCAAGCTGGACGCTGCCACCCGGCAGTTCGAACAGCGGACCGTTGAGGTCGAGGCGCTTGACGGTTTCGATCGTGAATCCGTTGTTGACGCCCGGCGACGCTGCCTTCTGCAATTCGGCGACCGTGTTCGGATCGTCGAGATTGAAGGGATTGAACGGCGTGCACCCGGCGATCGCGTGACCGGGCGTGCCGCAGGTGACGATACCCGTCGCGGGATCAAGGAAGGAGGGTCCGGTTCCCTTGTTCAGCACACCGACGTTTGGAAGGCCGGAGGTGATCGTGCTCAACGTGGCGTGACCGTAGTCGAACCCGAGGTCCCAGTTCCACTGCTGGTCGTTCCATACGTTGAACGTACCCTTGAAACCAGCGCCGACCTGGTCATCGTTGCGTCCATTGGACGCCCTGCGATTGCCAGCCGACACCAGTCGCGCGGCATACTTGCCGCCGCCGTTGAAGTAGTCGACGCCGAAAGGGTTGTAGTAGCTGTCCTTCGAAATGATCGCACCGCCCTTCGTGCTGTAGATCGCCGGAGCGAGCTGGAATGCGGCAGCGGTCTTGTTGTGAAGGACGGACAAATACACTTCGACGTTGTCGGTCAGCTTGTAGGTGCCATTGAGGAACAGGCCCGTGCGTTCCTGCGGAGTCATGACCAGGTTGACCGTTGCATAGTTGTACTTGTCACTCGGACCCGCCGGACCCCCGTTGTTGCGGTAGCAGTGGTAGTCGGTCGCGAGATTCAGGCCGCTCGCGCCGGGATTGCGCGCCAGGGCTCCGCAGCCAAACTGGGCTTGCAGGGCAGCGGGAACCTGGATGTTGCCGTACTGCGAAGAGGTCGAACCACCGATATTGGCCGCAATGGGAATGCCGCCGGGGGGCCCGAGGCCATTGGTGCCGTACAAGGAAACCGAGTTCTTCGAGAAATCGCGGTGACCGGAGAGGACGCCGTCAATTTTCTTGTAGCTGACGCCGGCCATGATGCTGCCCTTGTCGGAGCTCTGGCCAAACGTGAACTGGTAGCCTTTGCTGACGCCGTCATCGTGATCGGAGATGCCGTAGTCGGTCGAGAACTCAGCACCCTGGTAATCGCTACGCAAAATGAAGTTGACGACGCCCGCGATTGCATCCGAGCCGTACACCGACGATGCACCGTCTGTCAGGACTTCGATGCGCTCCACCATGTTCGCCGGGATCGCATTCGGGTCGCTCGTCAGGAAGCGATGGCCATTTATCAAAACGAGCGTGCGTGGCGAACCGAGGCCGCGCAGACCAATACTCGAGAAGCCGCTGCCGCCGGAGTTGTTGACCTGCGGGTTGGTGTTCGGGCCGGTAACCGCAGGCAACGACTGCACGAGGTCGCCGAGTGTCAGCTTGCCGGTCTTTTCGATCGCGGCGCGATCGATGGTGACGACCGGATTGGACGTTTCGATATCGACGCGACGGATATTGGAACCCGTCACCGTGATCGTTTCCAGTTTCTGGCTTGACGTATCGTCCTGGGCGATGGCCGGCAAGGCCATCATGCCGAACGTCGCTAGTGCCGCTGTAGGCAGCGCAGACAACGCAATCCTGTTGATGCAGGGACCGGCTCCAAGAGCCTGCCGGATCGATTGCCGGAGCAGTGTGTGTTTCATTTATTTTCTCCTTTTCGGGTAAGCATCCGCCGGCGGAATCAAGCCGCGGACTTGCTCGAACATTAGAAAAACGTGAACACTCATCCTTTGCGTCTTCTTGCAGAGGGTGTTGCAGAAATTGTTGGTGACGCTCGCTAGGCCGCTGCCGTGCTCATTCCCGCGCCGCCCATGCGCAAGTCGGTGGCGGACACTCCGAAGCGGCGTTTGAACGAACGCGAGAACGCGCAGCGGTTCTCGAATCCGCTCGCACGCGCGACCTCGGTGATCGCCATTGCGCTGTCATTGACCAGGCGGCGCGCGCGCCCAAGCCGCTGCTCAATCAGCAGGGCATGCGGTGTCTCGCCATAGACCGCACTGAACGCTCGGATGAAATGACACGGCGAATAGCTCGCCATGCGCGCGAAATGTGCGATGTCCAGGTCGAGATGGCAGCACGCAGACATGTAGTTGCGCACTCGCTGTAGACGCAGGAAAACGTTGCGACGCTGCACATCCGTGCGACCGGCGCAGCGTTCGATGAGCGGACGCAACTCCGCCTGCAGCTCACTGATCAGCAATGCGAATACCGACGCCGCCGCCAACGCCTGTCCGGCGTCATGACTTTCTGCACCTCGCACCAGCCGCATAGTCGCGCGGCGGAACGAGCGATCCGCCGCGTGCAGCGCCGGCAGCAGCCCGGCAGCGGCAAGGGGCTCGCCTGTCACGTCGGCGACCAGACGCTGCCAGCCCATCGCCGGCAGCAGAACGGCGATCCACAATGCCGGGCCACGTCCGACCAACTGCAGGGACTGACCTGGCTCGATCACCTGCGCCTCGCCGCTGGTCAAGGTGCGCGCTGTTTCGCCATCAGACAACTGCAGTCGGCCGCGCAGCGGAACGATCACCATGGCAGGCAGACGTTCGCCGTAGAGCACGCAACCACGCCCTCGCCCCAGCACAGCGTGCAAGGCATCGTCCTCGCGCTCGCGGCCTCGTCCATTCCAGTCCAGTCGCCCGCCGTTCGCGAGCTGCTCACATTCGATGCGCATCGGGTCTGTCACCGTCGTCAGAGACGACGGGATCGTGCAGGGATGCCCATGGCGAGTCAGGAAGAGCCGCCGAATTATTGCCGAGGAAGCTCTTCGTCTCGACGAAGATGTTCCGAATGGAGCTGAAACACCACCATTTGTCCCCGCATGGATGGCAGAGGCCGATGCCTAGTCGGTCGGCGCTGCTCCGAACTTTGTCGCACCCGAGCAAAGTGGCGTGGTGGCTGGCTGCCCCAAGACCCAGGATTCATGCGAAAACAGTTCGACCGAGCGACGGCAGGAAGGATCGCGCAGGTTCGCCCGAGTGCGTGCCTAGTCTGAGCGCTGACCCTCAGCCCGCCCGGCTCGCCTGATCATCTGCGCTACCGCCACGCTTGAGCGTGATCGCACCGATATCGGTATCGGGCGCCTCTATGTGCACGACGATTGCATGCTTGCGGTCGCGCGAAATGCTGAAATTGAGATCGGCAAGAGGACAAGGGAGCGCGGCGATCTCGCTTTCGACGCCACCGACTGGATCGAAAACGTGAATATCGCTACGCCCGATCGCATGCGGTGCGATATAAAAAATCTTGCCGGCCGCTACCTGCCAACCTTCGAGCTGGCCCGGATCAATGGCGCGCGTCACCAGCGCTTCGAGGCCCGTCTGCGGATCGACCCGGAACAGGCCCGACTGACTGAGCCGCGTGAAATACAGCACGTCGTCCACGCGATCGTACTCAAGTCGGCCGACATCCTGCGCGAGCACGCGCCGCGAGACGGCGTGGCCGTCCTTGCTTGCGAACTCAACCAGCTGGCGTGTCTTTTCCGCATCATTGACCACTGCATAGTAACGCCCTGGTGTGGACCCATAGAGGCCATAGCGGACGTCGTCTTCGCGCGAAGTCAACACGGTGCGCTGACGGGTCGCGACGTCGATTTCGATCAGATGTCCCCAGCCTTCGCCGCGTGCAGTGACGAGCAGGTGTGTGCCGTCGTGGCTCCATACCGGGTGGCGCAGGGTCGGCTCATCGGCATCGGTCAATGCAAATGTCTCATTGCTTGCCGGATCGTGCAGCCACAGCTGCTGCGCGCCACCACGGTCGGAGACGAATGCGAGGCGATCATCTGCCGGCGACAGGTCCGGCGAACCATCACTGCCGGTCGAGGGAACGACATCGCCGGGTGACTGGTTGCTTCCATCCAGAGCGATGCTCATCAGTTGCGTGCGTCGGCGCGAAATCTCGTACACGATCGTATCGGACGCGCGCGCGCTGCTTGGAAATTCGGCCGGCTGAACGTCAAGCGCATCGACATGTCCATCGTCGATCGACACCGTGTACAGCGCCTGCTCGCCGGCATGACCGGAGGAAAACACCAGCGCACTTCCATCACGTGTCCAGTCGAACCCGCGAATGCGGCTGATCAGGCGAGTCAGGCGGCGTACGCTGCCGCCGTCCGCATTCATGACATACAAATCGCTGTACGGATTCGCGCCACGACGGAATGCAATGCGATGACCATCCGGCGAATAGCGTGCATCCAGGTCACGATCGAATGACGCGCGCTCGTATTGAAGAGGAAGGACGCTGCCGCCAGCGACCGGAACCTGCACGATGGTCCTTGCGGTGCCACCTTGCAATTGCGGCGACACCGTCATCAACAGGTGACGTGCGTCGGGTGCCCACGAAAACTGATCGAACGAATTCGCCGAACAGGGGCCGATCACGCGTTGCGCTCCGCCCAGAGCTGGTTCGGCCACGATCGTGCAATGATCGTCAGTGAGCCGCATGTACGCAATCGTTCCACCATCCGGGGACCACACCGGATAGAGCTCCGGTCCGCCGCGTGATTCGTTGAGGCTGCGCGCACGTGACGCTCCGAGCGAACGCTGCACGATGTGGCTCTCGCGCAAACTCACGTCACCGACGGTATACGCAATTCGCGTACCGTCCGGGGAAATCCGCGGACTCCTCTCGGCACCCGGATCCGCTGTGATCAACCGCTTGGCCGTTGCGTGCCAGCGTGAAGTCGATGCGATCGCGTGATTCATGTCCCCTCGCAACACGGACCCCTTCCATGCAATGACCAACAGCAGCAAGCCAAGACCGGCCGCGATCCACAATCGGGTCCGCGCGCGGCTGGCTAAGGGCGCAACAACGGCGGGACCTTCGATGATGCTCGTCACTGCTGGCGCCGTCGGCAGTCGCGAAGGCAGTGCGAATTCATTCTCTTCGACGAAATGCGCCGGCGCGACCAGGCGATAGCCCATCCGCGGCAAGGTCTCGACATATCGCGGCGCATGCAGATCGTCGCCGAGTGCCCGACGCAGGTCTTTGATCGCTTGCGTCAGCACATCGTTGGTAGGACACGTGCCCTTCCACACATGACCTATCAGCTCATCGCGACTGAGCGTGCGCCCTGCCGCGTGCACAAGTTGCAGCAACACGGCCGCCGCCTTTGGCGTGAGTCGCATCCCATCGGGCCGCGACAGCAAGCGCAACGTGTCCGTATCGACGACATGCTCACCGACCGCAAGAAAGCGGTCTGCATCCGGTCGTATGCTGCTGACCGCGTTCATGCCCGCCTTATCTCCGTAGACTTACGTACGACGACGATCGTAATACAAAGTCCTCAACGCAGCAAATTTGGCATATCCAACTGCATGAAAATTCGTAGCGGACGCATGCGCGGTAAGCGCATCGTGCAAGCACGACGAGCCTCGTGTCGGCGTCCCACTTCGATCTTGCGCCTCCCGCACCACAACGCACACGGCGCAAGGCCCGTCCGCGCCAAACCGACGCTGGAACGTGCCGAAACGTTTGGCGATGCTCGGCTAGGCCCGCCGCGTTCGCGCGCTGTGGCTTGCGCCGTGGACTCCCCCCGACTAGCCTCGCTCGTCCAGCCCGAGGAGAGAGAGCATGCGTTTTTTCCGTACCCGGCTCACGGTCGCCTTGCTGGCAACTGCCGCGGCTACTTCCGCGTCACCGGTCTACGCGACGACCGCGCAAGAAACGGCGACACCCGCCGAGGCGCATGCCTTCGTCCTGCAGTTGAACGCCGAATACAAGGCGCGCTACGTCGAACCGAATGCGGCTGAATGGGTGGCCGAGACCAACATCACCGACGACACCCAGATGCTCACCGCCCGTGCCAACGAGCGCTGGCTACAGTGGCTGTCGGCAGAGGTCGAGGCGGCGCGCAAGTTCGAACAGATACCGGGGATCGACCCGCGCGATCGGCGTGCGCTGGAGCTCCTGAAACTGCAGACCGCGATGCCGGCGCCGAAGAATGCTGCGCACCTGACCGAGCTGACAACGCTGAGTTCAAAACTCACCGCAGCCTACGGCGGTGGCAAGTACTGCAAGGATGATCACGATACTGCGACGTGCAGAAACCTCGACGACTTGTCCGAAATTCTCGCGAACGATCACGACTGGGACCATGCCCTCGATGCTTGGGCGGGCTGGCACAAGGTCGGCCGCGGCATGCTGAAGGATTACCAGCGCTTCGTACAACTGCTCAATGAAGGCGCGCGCGACATCGGTTACGACAACGCCGGAATTCTCTGGCGCGCCGGCTATGACATGTCGCCGGCGGACTTCGCCAAGGAGACCGATCGCCTGTGGTCGCAGGTCGAGCCGCTGTACGGGCAGCTGCAGTGCTACGCGCGCAGCAAGCTCACCGAGAAATATGGTGAAAGAATGCCAAAGGACGGCACCATCCCGGCACACATCACGGGCAACATGTGGGCGCAGGATTGGGCCAACCTGTACCCGCTGCTGCAGCCATACCGCGGCGTCGACAGCACCGATGTGAACCAGCGCCTGCAGCTACAGCGCAATGCCAACTACGACGAAATCCGCCAGGGTTCAAAAGGAACGCCGACGCCGCTTGAACTTGCCGCCATCGAACACGACGCGGACCTGAAGAGTGCGGTCACGATGGTCCGTCGCGCCGAGGACTTCTACACGTCCATCGGTTTTCCGGCATTGCCCCAGTCGTTCTACGAGAAATCGATGCTGCTGCGGCCGCGTGACCGCGATGCGCTGTGCCATGCAAGCGCATGGCCGATGGATCTGGGCAGCACCGACATGCGCATCAAGATGTGCATCCACCCAAACGAGGAAGACCAGTACACGATCTACCACGAGATGGGCCACATCTACTACTACCTGTCGTACAAGAATATTCCGCCGATCTTCCAGAGCGGCGCAAACGACGGCTTTCATGAGGCAATCGGCGACACGATCCGCCTCAACATCACACCGGCTTACCTGGCGCAGATCGGGCTCGCGGGCAAGGCCGGCAGCGACGACAAGGCACTGCTGAATGCGCAGATGAAACTTGCACTGGAGAAAGTCGCATTCCTTCCGTTCGGCCTGCTGATCGACAAGTGGCGTTGGGGTGTGTTCGATGGCTCAATCGCACCGGACCAGTACAACGAGGGCTGGTGGAAATTGCGCCGCAAGTATCAGGGCCTGTCGTCGCCGATCGAGGCAATGCCGGCCGATTTCGATCCCGGTGCAAAGAACCATGTACCGACCAACGTACCCTACATGCGATATTTCCTCGCTGATATCCTGCAATTCCAGTTCTACCGCTCACTGTGCGCAGCAGGAAGCAGCAAGGGTCCACTCTCGCAGTGTTCGATCTACGGCAACAAACAGGCCGGCGCGAAATACTGGAAAATGCTCAGCGAAGGCGCGCAGCAGCCATGGCAGCAGACCTTGAAGGAAATGACCGGCAAGGACACCATGGACGCTGGCGCGATCATCGACTACTTCGCACCGCTGTATGCCTGGTTGCAGCAACAGAACAAGGGCAAGCAATGCGGTTGGCGGTAGTGCCGGCAGCCGATCGCGGCACCCGATTCGCCTCTTCCCACTTTGAATGGATCCCGACATGCAACGCTGGATAAAACTTCCCGACGGACGTTTCCTCGACGCCAACCGCATCGCCTATATCGGCAAGGCCGAATCCTATGCGCGGATTGACGAGGACGGCAACGACCTCGGCATCGGCTACTCGGTGAATATCGGCACTGATATCCAGCGCGAGGCGCAGATTTCGGTGACAGGCAGCAAGGAGGAGGTTTTTGCGATGTTGCGAGCGCTCCTTGGCGGGAGCGCTGCCGCAACGACAGGCGCACTCGAATGATCAGCCTTTAGGCGCATTTAATATAAGCCTTAAGGCTGATTCCAAGTAGATCTGCATATATAGTGCGCTCTCGACTACCACCTGTCGGGAGCGCACATGTTCGTTCGGGCAAGTAGATATGCGGTGTTCGCAGCAGCGGCCGCATGCGTATGGTTCAGTGGCACGTTACTGGCGGCTCGCCCACCCGAGACCGAAGGCGAGGCAGGCGACGTCGCGGGGCAGCGGGAGCTCTACTACGCACTGCGTCGCACGAATCCCTACGATGTGAATTTCGATTCGGCTTCGGCACGTCTGCGCGCGTATCGGCAATTCCAGACCACGATTGCCGCGCGTGGCGCCACGCCAAGCAATTCCGGTCACAACGAGAGTTGGGAAAGCATCGGCCCGGCACCCATCACCCTCGGTCAAACGCCGACCGCGGCGACTGACGCTTCGCGCTCGCCGGTTTCCGGCCGCGTATCCAGCCTGGCCATCGACGCGATCGACAACGCCGTCTATGCAGGAGGCGCGCAAGGTGGTGTTTGGCGGACGCTCGACAATGGCACCAGTTGGACGCCACTGACCGACTATCTGGGATCACTGGCCGTTGGCGTCATCACAGTCGCGCCTGGCGCGCATCCGCTCAATCAAGGCACGCTTTATCTCGGTACGGGCGAAGGCAATTTCAGCGCCGACTCCTACGCCGGCATCGGCATCTACAAGTCCACCGATTCGGGGCACACCTGGCAAGGCCCGTACGGGCAAGCGCAATTCATGAACCGCAGCGTGACCACGATAGCTGTTGATTATGCCAATCCGCAGCATGTGCTGGCCGGCTCCTCGAGCGGCGTGTTCGGCGTCGGCGGCGTGGCGGGCGCGCCAGCTCCTGTGCGCGGCATCTACATCTCCAATGACGGCGGCGTGACATGGACCATTTCAGCGTCCGCTCCGGCGCAGGCGCGCATCTCGCGCATCGTGCAAGATCCGATCGCCACCACAACCTGGTGGGCGGGCGTCTCCCTGATTCCCGGCAATACCGGCGGCGGGCTGCTCAAGTCGACCGACAACGGCGCAACGTGGAGCGCGGTCGACGGCGTCGCGAGCGGTCTCCCGGCCATCGTCGGCAACAACGGTGTCGGCGGTATCGCACGCACCTGGTTGTCGATTTCCAGTAGTGGTGGCTCGAGTGTGATCTATCTCGGCGTCAGCTTGATCACAGATGGAGGAACCGGCTACGGCGGCAAGCTCTACGTGTCAACCGATGGCGGCGGCACTTGGGCGAACAAGCCGGCGGCGAATGGCTTCTGCCAGGGTCAGTGCTGGTACGACATGCCGATCTACACGCCGCCAGAGTCTTCGATGACCGTATTCACCGGTGGCGGCGGCGATTCCGGTGCCGTGCCCAGCTCGTTCATGCGTTCGACCGACGGTGGCACCACAGTCGCGGACAAGATGGTCGGCGTCGATGGGAATTCCGCATTGCATGCGGACTTTCATGCCATCACTTCATGGCCGGGGCAGCCCACCCATTTGTGGATCGGCAACGACGGTGGCGTATTCCATTCGGACGACAACGGCGATCACTGGATCAGCGCGAACACAAACTTGCAGCTGACCCAGTTCGAGCAATGCGATCTGCATCCGACCGATCCGTCGCAAGCCTATGGCGGAACCCAGGACAACGGCACTGACAGCTTCCTCGGCCAGACCGCGTGGACTCACAGCGACGATGGTGACGGCGGGTTCGCGTTGATCGACCAGGGTTCGCCGAACCAGGTCACGCACACGTATTTCAATCAGTCGAACTATCTTGTCGGCGCCGCCGTTGCGTTGAACGGTCCCGCTTCGGGCCCTGGCGACTACCAGTATTTCGCCGGCACCTACAGCGGCCAGAACAACGGCATCAATCCCGCGGACAGGGTGCTGTTCTATGCGCCAATGACACTTGATCGAGGTCTGCACGACACGCTGTACTTCGGCACCGATCACCTCTACGTCGCGCCGGACTTCTTCACCAACACGGTGAATGCGACGGCGAGCAGCATCGTCTACACCCTGTTGAATGGCGGCAATGCTTTCGCACCGCCCGTGCCACCTTCAGCGGCGTCTGGTGCGATCAGCGCGATCCAGAGCGTTGCGAACGTGCTGCCGGGACAGCCGGCCAATACCTTGTTCGTCGGCACCAGCAACGGGCGTGTCTGGGTCTCCAGCAGTGGCGGCACCAGCTTCACCGAGACCGACAACACGCCCGTGATCGCGCAATACGTATCCGGCATTGCGATCAATCCGCACAATGCAAACAACGTGTTCGAGGCACGTGCCGGCTTCACCGGCGCGACGCCTGCGCACAATGTGCGTGTGTCGAACAACGGCGGAGCGAGCTGGGCTGATGCGTCGAATGGGCTGCCCGACATTCCAGTCAATGCCATCGCATTCGATCCCGTATTCCCGAATCAGTTATGGGCCGGCACAGACATCGGCATGTATTTGTCCACGAATGGAGGCGCGACGTGGATCCCGTACAACCAGGGCATCCCGAACGTTGCGATCTTCGATATCAAGACGAATCGCAACACGCACACGGTCCTCGCCTGTACGCATGGCCGTGGCGCGTTTCGCCTGAACGTCGACGCGATTTTCATCGATGGATTCGAGAATCAGTAACAGAGGATGGGCGAACCCGACGCGCCGTTGCGTCGGGTTCGTGACACACCGTCCCGATCCGGCCGATGTCCGCCACGACGTCACCGACGCCGCTGTTGCCGATCAACCTGACTGCGCCTCCACGAAATCCGCCGTCATTTCCTGCCTTGCCATAGCGCAATAAATCCGCCACGCGACGAATCCGAGCACGGTCGATACCAGCGCACCAAGCGCAAGGGTCGTCATGTGACCTGACAGCAAAGGCGAGATCACGCCCGCCATGACGGCACTGATCAGGAGGCTGACAAACGCCTGCACCGAAGACACTCCGCCCCGGTGCTTGGGAAAACGATCGAGCAGGAGCAAGGTCAGGGTCGGGAAGTTGATGCCGATACCTATTGCATGCAGCCCGATCGGCAGCACCGACCACGGCAGGCGTGGCTCGGGCAACGTCAGCGCGATCAAGAGATTGAGCGCCGCCGCAGCGAGCATGATCGTATAGCCGAGGCGCACAGTAGCCGCTGCAGTCAAACGGCCAGCAACGCGTCCCGACAGGAACGCTCCCAGCATCATGCCGCTGATCGCAGGCACAAACAGCCAGGCAAAATGCTGTGCATCGAGTTTGAGAAGATTCAACACGACGGCAGGAGCCGACGCTATGTAGACCCAGAGGGCGTTGAAGTTCAGCGATCCGGCGAGCGCGAGCGGAAAGAATGCGCGGTCGCCGAAGATCATGCGATAGGTCTTGCCCAGTTCGCGCAACGACAAGGTCATGCGCTGCTCGTGCACATGCGTTTCCGGCAACAACGCGAGACACGCAGCCCACAACGCAACTGAAAACGCGGCAAGCAACCAGAAGATCATCGGCCAGTGCGCGAAACCAATGACCCAGCCGCCCACTATCGGCGCGATTGCAGGCGCAATGCCGAAGATCATCGAGACTGTCGACATCAATCGCTGGGCCTCGACACCATCGAAACAGTCACGAATGATCGCGCGGCCGACGATGAGCCCGGCACCTGCCGAAATACCCTGCAAGGCACGGAACGCAAGCAGGGTTTCAATCGATCCAGCCAATGCGCAGCCCACCGACGCGAGCGCGAACATGATCACGCCGACCAGGATCACGCGACGACGCCCTAGCGCGTCGGAGAGCGGCCCGTGCAGCAGGGACATCAGCGCATAGGCAATCATGTACACACTGATCGTCTGCTGCATCGCGAACGGACTCGCGTGCAGGTCGGCTTCGATCGCCGGAAACGCCGGGAAGATTGTGTCGATTGAAAACGGGCCGAACATCGCGAGGGCCGCGAGCAAGGGCGCGAGAAGGCGACGGCGAGGTGTGGTTTTTGGTTTGGGGGTCATTGGCAGCATGTCGGCAAGGCGCGCATGCTACGCCGGCTGCAGCACGGATCTGCTGTCAATAACAACGCTTTCGCCTACGGGCTTGGCGACGGCCATTGTGTACTTCGGCAGTGGCGATGGCTGCGCTATGATGGCGGCGTTTTCAAGGAGATGGCATTCTCCTCGAACCGCCGCGAGGCTGATGATGCCTGACAGCAAGTTCCCGCAGTCGGGTGCCGGGGCATCGTCCGTGATTCATTGCCGACCTGCCGCGCCTCCTACTACGGGTTCAATCAACCGAGCTGGGAGCGCCATGAATCTCGTTTCTTTTTTTGCCGTCGGCTGTGGTGCGTTTGCAGGTGCGGTGATGCGCTGGCTATTGGGTATCGCGCTGAATCCGATTCTGCCCACACTGCCCCTCGGCACACTCGTGGCCAACCTTGCTGGCGGCCTGATCATGGGTCTGGCGATGGGCGCATTCGCGCACTACGAGATGCTGCCAATCGCGTGGCGGCTCGCGATCATGACCGGATTCCTCGGCGGCCTCACGACGTTTTCCACCTTCTCGGCGGAAACGGTCACATTGCTCCTGCGCCAGCAATACGGCTGGACTGTCGCGATCATCACGTCGCACTTATTCGGCTCGTTGCTCATGACCCTGCTTGGCATCGCTATCATGCGAATGCTGTTGCGCACGTGACCCGGAGGCTCCCATGAAAGGCTGCTCGCTGCGATTCTATGTTCAGGAGAGCCAGATTCAAGGCGGCCAGCTGCTGTATGAGTGGCTACTGGAACAGGCCAAGCAACTCGGCATCGGCGGAGGATCGGCGTTCCGTTCTATTGCCGGCTTCGGCCGGCATGGAAAGCTGCGTGAACAGCACTTCTTCGAGCTGGCTGGCAGCACCACTGTACTGATCGAATTCCTCGTTTCCAGGAATGAGGCCGATACCTTGCTTGCGCTCGCACATGACAGTGGCGTCGCGTTGTTCTATGCATGCATCGACGCCGAGTTCGGCGTCATCGCTTCAGCGAGCGAGCGACCCTGAACACGGGCCGCTAACCGCACGTCGATCGGAACACAAAGAAAAAGCCCGGCTTGCGCCGGGCTTTTTCATTCACCTGTTGCTTGAATCGAGCTGTATTACTGCTCGACCTTCACTTCGGTACGACGGTTGCGAGCGCGACCTTCCTTCGTCGCGTTCGTGTCGATCGGAGCCGTTTCGCCGAAGCCCTTGACCGCAGTGATGCGGCTGGCATCGACGCCGTGCGCCGTCAGGTAATCACTGACGATCTGCGCGCGGCGCTCGGACAAGCTCTGGTTGTACGCGTCCGCGCCGACCGAGTCGGTGTGGCCGTCGAGTTCAACCTTGATCGCCGGGTAACGGTTCAGTGCATCGATCGCCTGATCCAGGATCGCGACCGAGTCAGCGGTCGGGAGCTGCAGGGTCGGCTCGATGTTGTGCTCACCGGTCTTCGGGCGGTCGAACTTGAAGTTCACGCCACGCAGGTCGATGACGACCTTCTGCGGGCAACCATCCGGACCGACGATCGCGCCGGATGCGGTATCCGGGCACTTGTCGTCACAATTGTTGACGCCGTCATGGTCGTCATCCATCGAGTGGCAATCGGCAGCCGGCGGCGGCGTTGCGGTCTGCGTGACCTGTGCAACAGCAGCGTGGCCGCCGAAGTTGTAGACCAAGCCAACGCTGACGATACCGTCGACGTAACCGGTGTGATGCTGAACCGTGTAACCGAGGGAATCGGACAGATTGCCCTGGGTGTTGTTGTCATGGTCGTAACGCGCGGCGATTTCGCCACGCAGAGCAACGCGGTCAGACATGTTGTACTGGACGCCGCCGCCAACCGTGGCCATCGGATCCCAGCCATTCTCGTTGTAGCCAGCTGCGTTGAGCAGGTAGCCCGAGTATGCGGCATGACGCAGGGCGCCAACGCCGGCCATGATGTAGGGACGCCACTGCGCGCCTTCGTCACCGAAGAACCAGCGACCGCTCACTCCCAGACCCACGCTTTCCCACTCGTGGCCACTGCGGAACGAGTTGTCCTTGAAACCCGCGTTGTTCATCGTGTATTCGAAGTCAACGGCGAGGTGCGGGTTCACCCACACGCCGACGCCGACGCCGCCCCAGACGGACGAATCCGTCTCGCGATTGCTGTCGGGGATGTTCGCGCCAATACGCGGAGCGATGTACCAGTTGCCAAAATCCTGGGCGTGGACTGCGGCGCTGCCGCCGACGAGCGCCAAGGCGATGAGCGCACTAAGGGCATTACGTTTCATTCAGAGTCTCCTCTCTACGTTTTTTGGTATTCGCCACGCGTCCTGCAACCCAAAGGGACGCTCTCACACTCGTACTAGTCTACGCGAAAAAGAC
>JBDSXV010000142.1:0-11196 GCA_039926025.1 Dokdonella sp. | reverse complement strand
TCGCCGTGCACTGGATCCGTGCCGAGATGCACGAATTCATCCTGCGCAACTGGCGCATCGTCAAGGTGGCCACGACGAAGGCGCAGCGCAAGCTGTTCTTCAATCTGCGCAAGTCGAAGAAGCGCCTCGGCTGGATGAACAACGAGGAGGTCAACACAGTTGCGCGCGAGCTCAATGTGCCTGCTGCGACGGTGCTCGAAATGGAGGCGCGTCTTAACGGTCGTGATGTCTCGTTCGATACACCCGTTGATGCCGAGGAGGACGAGCGTCCGTCACCGGCAGCGTTCCTTATCGACCACGATGCCGATCCGTACGGCAAGGTCGAAACGCAGTCGGAAGACGAATCGAGCCTCGATACGTTGAAACGCGGCCTGGTGAAGCTTGACGAGCGCTCGCGCGACATCATTCAGCGACGCTGGCTCAAGGAAGACGAGAAAGCGACGTTGCAGGAGCTCGCTGACGAATATGGCGTATCGGCTGAACGCATCCGCCAGATCGAAGCGAACGCGATGAAGAAAATGCGCGCGATGTTTGTTGCCTGATTCGATCGCGCAACACGCTGCAAACAACGGCCCCTGTGCGGGGCCGTTTTATTTTCCCGGTCAGGGGCCGTCGAAGCCGTCGGCGAAGATCGAATCGGCGAGCTCCCATGCGCCGACGTCGACCGCCGAGCCAATGACCCTCGGCGCGCCATCCAGATCCGTCGGGATGTCCGTCGTCCATGCCGTGTTGCCCGCATCGCGGACTGGCGAGTTTCCTCGCGGATGAAAATCCCCGGCACCCACGAACTGCGGGTCGGCGTGAATGGTGCCGGGTCCGGCCGTGAAGTCGTCTGCGCCGTTGCCGAAGACCAGGTTGTGATCGTTGGCGAAACCGGCGGCGATGGTCGCCCCGATCACCACGCCCTGCACGCTGTTGTCGGCGACGAGCGTATTGGCGAGTGAGCCGGTGAGATTGGCGCCAGCGCTGGCCGTCGCGATGAACCCGGTGTCGTTGCCCGCGAGCGTGTTGCCGAGCACCGTTGCGTGCAGATTGCCCGCGGTGGCGAGCAGCGAAATCGCGCCCGGCTGAGGGCCCGTGATGTCGATCGTGCCCGTCACGAGATTGTTGACGACGTGTGCATCGAACGTTCCGGCCGCACCCTCTTGCACCAGCACGATACCGCCGTAGTAGCCGGTCGCCTGGATGCGGTTGTAGCGCACATCCACCTCTGCCGTGCCCGCACCGTTGCTCATGCGGATCGCGCCCCGCGTGCTCCATGTGCCGCCATCGAGGATCGCGTTGCCCTCAATGACGCCGGTGGTCGGCCCGGGCAGGTCGTCGACGCCGATGGCGGCGATGTCGTCGCCCTGCAGGAAGCCGAGATCGATCTCGTTGTCCATGATGGTGAAGTGAGTGTCGCCGGTGGGGTTGGTTCCGAAGGGCCGGATGGCGATTGCCGTGCGGTTGGCATCGAGTCCCGCCGCCTCGACGACATTGTCGCGAATGGTCACGTAGAAGGAACCGCTACCGCGCGCGTAGGCAGTGATGGTCCCGTCGCGGACGGTCATGCCTTCGATCACGATTCCGACGAGCGTATCGGCGCCAAACACGTCAATCGCATTGGAGGAAGAAGGACCGGCCTGGAACACTGGCGAGAAGCCGCTGGCCGGGCGCAGATTCAAGCTCTTGCCAAAGATATTGATCGGCTCGGTGATCGGACCGTTGCTGGCAATTTCAACGATCTCGCTGCTTGAGGCGTGGTCAATACACGCTTGCAGCGTCGTATTGCAAGGCGATGGCCCGGGCCAGGTCCAGACCGTCGTGCCGGCGCTCGCGGGCGAACAGCCCAGCGCAAAGAGGGTGAATGGAACGGAAGCTCGAAACCAGCGTGGCAGCGGCAACATGGAGCGATTCCTGCGCGAGGGGATGGACAGAAGAACGACGTTTCAGCGCCGATCCGGACATGCAGGCGACGCATTTCGCGCCGCTCGTCCATTGTCTGCGCGCATCCTTTGCTCAGCGATAACCCGCCGCCTGCAATTCGAACAGCTCCGCGTAGCGCTTGCCCGAAGCCAGCAGCTCTTCGTGTGTGCCGACCTCCTCGATGCGCCCGCCTTCAAGCACGAGGATACGATCGGCCATGCGCACGGTGGAGAAGCGGTGCGAGATCAGCACCGCCGTTTTCGCCGCCGACAATTCCTTGAAGCGCTCGAACACCTGGAACTCCGAGCGTGCATCGAGTGCGGCGGTTGGCTCGTCAAGAATGAGAACGTCGGCATCGCGCATGTACGCACGCGCGAGCGCGATCTTCTGCCATTCGCCGCCGGAAAGGTCGATACCATCGCGGAAACGCTTGCCCATGACCTGGTCGTAGCCTTGTGGCAGATGCTCGATTACGGCGTCGGCGAGACTCTGTTCGGCTGCGCGCACGATGCGCTCGCGATCGTCGATTGCTTCGATGCGGCCGACGGCGATATTCGTCGCTGCGGTGAACGCATAGCGCACGAAGTCCTGGAAGATCACGCCGATGTGCGAGCGCAGTTGTGCAAGGTCGTACTCGCGCAGGTCACGTCCATCGAGCAGGATGCGTCCCTCGTCGGGCTCGTACAGGCGGGCGAGCAATTTCACCAGCGTCGTCTTGCCGGCACCGTTCTCACCGACCAGGGCAAGTACCTCGCCCGCGCGCAGCCTGAACGACAGGTTGCGCACCGCCCAGCGTTCGGCGCCGGGATAGCGGAAACCGACATCGTCGAACACGAAGCCTTCGCGCACCGGCTGCGGGAATGCGAGTGCGTTCGCTGGCGAAGTGATTTCCGGCTCGGTCTCGAAGAACGAGTAGAGGTCATCCAGGTACAAGGCCTGCCCGGCGAGTTGCGAAAAACCGATCAGCAGGTTTTCGAGCAGATTGCGCAGGCGCCTGAACGACCCGGACAGGAAGGTCAGATCGCCGATGCTGAATTCGCCACGCACCGTGCGCCAAGCGATCAGGGCGTACGCGACGTAGTAACCGATGGTGCCGAGTGCGGCGAACAGACTGCCCCAGAGGGCTCGGCGTTTCGCCAGCGCGCGGTTCGCCGCGTAGAAGCCTTCCGACAGTTCGCGATAGCGCTGTATCAGGAAGCCGTTGAGACCGAAGATCTTCACTTCCTTGGCGGTCTCGACGCTGGCTCCGGTCAGGCGCACGTAATCAAGCACGCGCCGTTCGGACGTCCATGCGAAATTCAGTGAATAGCTCTGCGCGTTGAAATGCGCCTCGCCGAGAAAAGCGGGCACCAGTGCGAGCAGCAGCAATGCGATCAGCCAGGGCGCGTAGGCAATCAGGCCCGCCGCGAAACTCACGACCGTGATGATGTCCTGTACCTGACCGAACATCTGGCTCATCAGGGCGCTGCGACCAACGGTTTGCCTTCGCGCGCGATCGAGTCGGTCCTGCATCTCGCTATCCTCGAAATCCTCGAGGTCCAGCGTCGCCGCGTGTTCCATCAAGCGGATGCTCGTCGCGTTCGTGTACTTTTCCGATAGCAGGGAATCGACCAGCGAGACCACGCGGCCAAGCAGATCCGACAGCACCGCGAGTGCAAACTCCGCGCCGAGGAACAGGCCGAGTCGATTGAATCGACCACTGGCGATCGCGTCAGTCAGCACCGCGGCGTAACCGCCACCGTCGCGAACCAGCAGCACGACCTCGTCGATGATCAGCTTGCCGACCAACAGCGTCAGTACCGGCAGTACCGCGCGCACGGCGCGCAGGATGAGGTCGGCGAGCAGCAGCGGCGGACTGGTCGCCCACAACTCGCGCATGAACGGAGGCAGATTGCGCAGCGCGATGAAGCGTTCGCGCAGATTCTTCGGCGGTGGCCGCGGATTCGGCGCTTCGCGCGGCCCGCCTCGCGAAGGTTGCGGCGAAGATCCCGGCGTCGCGCGTCCTCCCATGCTGTATTGGCGTGGCATCAATGACCTCCGTCGACCCGGACACGAAGAATCGCACAGGTGACGGGTAGCGGACGCTGAATCGCGGGTGCTGCCGCCGCTCGTTTCAATCGAGCCCGCGGATCCTACGCACGTCCGCAGCCATTTCGCACGTTCGCCGCCGCGTATGGCCGCTGCGTGATGGACGGCCGTGGGCCACGGGCGTAGGCTCGATGCAGGGGGCTTCCATTGCGCAGTGCATGTGAACTCATGCGCCTGGATGCCGAGTTGTGGAATGCAGTCCGGAGGGGAATGACATGAGCGACAAGAACGCGGAATGCTGGAGTGCCGACGCGTGCGGCACGGCTTTCACATCACGTAAACGCACGCTGGTTCGTTCGGCGGCGTCGCACGTGCTGGCCATTGGGACGCTGTTGTTCGCGAGCCTGCCTGTTGCTGCGCAAGTTCCGGTCCCGGAAATCCTGCACTACACATTCGATGAGACGGGTACGAGTGTCACCAACCATGCGTCCGCGCCACCGGCGGGAACCGCCATCGCGACCATCATGGGCACCACGTTGACGCAGAACAACGTCTTCACTCCCGTCGCCACCGCGCTGAACGGAACCGGTGTCGTCGCCACTACCGACTACGTGAACACCGGTTGGGCGACCGATCTTCCGGCTTCCTGGACCATTTCGTTCTTCACATCTGCGGTGCCGTCGAGCAGCACGCTGTTCTACATCATGGGCGACTTGTCCGCCGGTTCCTTCAGATGTTTCACCAACGGCGTTGCCGGCTCCGGCAACTGGATTTTGAGAGGCACGGGGATCACGGATGTTCTTGTTTCCGGAGCTGCGACGTTGGAGCCACACATGGTCACCTTCGTCTACGATCAGCCGAACAACGTCATCAACGCTTACAAGGACGGCATGCCCGCCATCCAGGTGCTCCAGGCGGGGGCGCCCAGCATCAATGGAGCGGGTCCGTTCAAGGTCGCAGGGTATGGAAACAATGTTGGGCTCAGCGGTGCCATGGCCGACTTTCGTGTCTACAGCCACGCACTGACCGCGGCGGAAGTCTCGGACATCTACACTTTCATCACCACGGATACACCGTTGACGGCCACCACGACGGTGACCGACACGACGTGCAATGGCGGAAACGACGGCACCGCCACGGTCACGCCGAGCGGCGGCCTCGGGCCGTTTACCTACGCGTGGGCACCCTCGGGCGGAACCGCGGCGACAGCCACCGGCCTCAGTGCTGGTGCCTACACCGCAACGGTTACCGATAACTTCGGTCTGACGACCCAGGCGAATGCAACCGTCGCGGAGCCGGCTGCTATCGTCTTCGGTGCGACGACGCTGGCAGACGCACCCGTACATTCGCCGTATCTGGCAAGCGTCGCAGCGACAGGCGGCACCGGCACCCTCGCCTATGTCATTTCAAGCGGCGCATTGCCGTCCGGCATGACGCTCGCGGCGGACGGTACGCTGAGTGGTACTCCCACCGTTATTGGCAATTACGCGTTCACTGTCAGTGCGGTCGATGCCAATACCTGCAGTGCGATGAACACATATACGCTTGCGGTGGTGGTGAATCCCGATCTGATCTTCCTCGACGGTTTCGAGGACCTGACTCAATAGAGGTCGACGGGATCGACATCGATCGACCAGCGCAGCTTGCGTCCACCCGGTAGCGTGGCCAGCGTTTCCAGCCAATCGGGAAGAAACGCCTGAATTGCGGAACGCTCGGCCGATTCGATCAGCACCTGGCCGCGAAACATGCCGCCGCGCCGAGGCATCGGCGCGGCGAGCGGTCCGTGTGCAGTGACCGAAGGCTCGCTTGCGGCGCGCATGGCCTCGGTGAGGAATGCATTGAGCTGAACCTTGTCGCTGGCTTCCGCGCGCAGCAGCGCGAATTGCGCGAATGGCGGGAAACCTGCTGCGCGCCGGTCCTGCAGCAGTTGCGCCGCCAGTGCGCGATAGCCGCCGTTCAACAAGATGGCCAGCAGGGGGTGCGCGGGATCATGCGTTTGCAGGATCACGCTGCCGGCACGCTCCGCGCGACCGGCGCGACCGGCGACCTGCACGACGAGCTGGCCGAGTCGTTCGCTGGCGCGAAAATCCACGCTGTACAAACCTTCGTCGACACCGAGCACGACGACCAGGGTCAGATGCGGCAGATCATGGCCCTTGGCCAGCATCTGAGTACCGATCAGGATGCGTGCCCCGGCATCCGGCAGGCTGTCGAACAACGCATCGCGCACCCGCCGGCCACGCGTGGTGTCGCGATCGACGCGCACGATAGGCACCGCCGGAAAATGCGCGCGCAGTGCTTCTTCGATCCGTTCGGTCCCTTCACCGACTGCATTCAATGCGAGGCCGCCGCAGGATGGGCAGGCACGCGGCACCTTCTGTTCAAACCCGCAGTGGTGACAGCGCAGGCGTCCTGCTGCGCGATGCCAGGTCATGGCACGTTCGCAATGCGGACACTGCGCGCTCCACGCGCAGTCGTGACAGAGCAGCACCGGCGAATAACCACGTCGATTGCGGAACACCAGCACTTGTTCGTCGCGCGCAAGGCAGGCCCCGATCGCCTGCAGCGTCGATGCCACGAAGCCTTCCTGCAGTCGCTGTCGTCGCAAATCGACGACATGCAGTGCAGGTGGCTGCGCCATGCCTGCGCGATGGGTCAAGCGCAACAGGCGATAACGTTCCGCGGCGACGTTCGCGAGGCTTTCCAGCGACGGCGTCGCCGATCCCAGCACGACCGGAACGTCGAGCGCCTTGGCCCGCATCACCGCAAGATCGCGCGCGTGATAGCGGAATCCTTCCTGCTGCTTGTACGAAGCGTCGTGCTCCTCGTCGATGATGAGCACGCCCGGCTTCGCCAGCGGCACAAAGATCGCCGAGCGCGTGCCCAGGATCACGGACGCCTCGCCGCGCGCGGCAGCGAGCCATGCGCTCGCGCGTTCGGTTTCTCCGAGACCCGAATGCAGTGCGGCGATCTCGATGCCGAGCCGTTCGCGGAAGCGACGCAATGCCTGCGGAGTCAAGGCGATTTCCGGTACCAGCACCAGCGCCTGGCGGCCACGCGCGAGGCAATCGCGGATGATCTCGAGATAGACCTCGGTCTTGCCGCTGCCGGTTACGCCATCGAGCAGGAACGAAGTGAAGCTGCCGCCGCCCGCCATGACAGCGTCGGCGGCAATGCGCTGTTCGTCGTTGAGCGACGGGCCGGCCACGGGCGCTTGCGCGAGGGCACTCGCCGCAACGCGGACGCGTTCGATCCAGCCGTGTGCCAGCGCGGTGCGCGCAGTTGCCGAGGAGCCCACCATTGCCGTCAGCTGCGCCGAGGGCGTCGGGCCATTGGCGAGAAGGTCCAGCAAGCGGTCGAGGCGTTTGCCGCGTCGGCGTGACGGGTCGCTGCGCGCCGACTCGCCTGCCAAGGTCAGGCACAGAGCAGCGACGCCCGATTCCGGCAGCGCACGCGCCGATCGTAAAGCCACCGGAAGGGCAGCCTGCAACACTTCGCCGAGCGGATGCTGGTAGTAGCGCGCGGCCCAGCGCAACGTCGTCATCAATTCGTTCGTCAGCAGCGGTGCTTCATCGAGTACATATTCGACAGCTTTGAGCCGATCGTCGCGGATCACCGATACCGCGGCGTGTTCGACCGCAACACCGACCACCTGGCGCCGTCCAAACGGAACCAGCACGCGGCAGCCCGGCGCGACGGCGGCATCGACGCGATAGTCGAACAGCGAGTTGAGCGGGACGGGCAGGGCGACGCGGAGGATCGAAGTCATGGCGTTCGGTGGCGCTGAATCCGCGCGTTGACGAGTGTAGCCCGGAGCGGTGCCAGCAGCGGATGCCGCTTGCATGTCGTTTCTGACGAAACCATCAGGAAGATGTGTTAACTAACTATGGGAGTTGAGGATTTCCGCTTATCCACAGAATTTGTGGATAAGTCTGTGGACTAACTCCGTTTCGCGCGCGTGCGAGGCGCTACGTTGAGGCTCGTCGTACGGGTTGGCGAAACTTTAATCAATCTGTAATAGGCATTATGTTTCAACGAGTTGAAGCGCATGTGATCGGCTTGTCAGGCAAATTCCTTTGCGTCCGCAGCATGCCGGCGATGCGGGACCCGATCTGTGCACAAGTGCTTGACAGGGGGGGCGTGACTCGCTCCGCCAATGCCAGTGCGGGTGTCGCGTCAACCGCATGCATCCAGCCGCGTTATCCACTGGCGAAAGACCCTCGAAAGGCGGACGGATAATGCTTGGCCAATCCTGTTTCATGAATGGACTCGACCGCATGCCCGCAGCGCCTGCGACCTCCGCCGACGAATCGCATGCGGTCGAGCGTTTTCTGCGTGAAGCGGAACGGCGCGCGTTGCGCATGGCGGAGTTCTCGACCGGAAACCGTGCGGAGGCGCTCGATCTCGTGCAGGACGCGATGTTCGGCTTCGTGCGCCACTACAGCGCCCGCCCGGCGGGCGAATGGACGCCGCTGTTCTGGCGTGTTCTCGACAGCCGTATCAACGACTGGCACCGGCGCCAGCGCGTGCGCGGTCGCTGGCTCGGCTGGTTCGAGCGCGACGATGATGCCGAGGAAGACCCGATCACCGTCGCGCCGGATCTGGCAGAGCCGGGACCGCTGGCGCGACTCGCCGATGGCGAGGCGTCCAAGGCGCTGGAGCGTGCATTGCGCGCGCTGCCCTTGCGGCAGCGACAGGCGTTCCTGTTGCGCATGTGGGAAGGTCTCGACGTCGCTGGCACGGCAGCTGCGATGCGCTGCAGTGAAGGCAGCGTCAAGACGCACTTGTTTCGAGCGTTGGCAACCCTGCGCAAGTATCTGGAGGCGCACCGATGAACAACCGGCTGAATGAATCCTCGCGCTTGAACGAGCCCTGGATTGAACGCGCCGTCGCCTTGCTCGACGAATCCACCGATGCGCTCGACGCGGCCACCTTGTCGCGCCTCAATCGCGCGCGCCAGGCGGCGCTTGCCCAGCGTCGCCCAGCGTTGTCCGGCTGGATGATGGGCAGCGGCTTCGCGGGAGCGGCACTGGCGTTGGCGATTGCCCTGGCTCTTGGCCAGCACCCTGCGCCATCTCCAGCGAATGCGCCGGTCTCGTTGGAGCAGGTCGTCGATGCGGATGCGCTGGCGAGCGATGACAATCTGGACCTTTATGAAAATCTCGATTTCTATGCGTGGCTGGACGCGCAGCAGCAGGACGGCAATGGCTGACTTTGTGCGCGCGAATATTGTTGCAAGGACGCAGACGCCAAAGCGATGGATGGCACTTCTGCTCATGGCCTGCGTGCCGCTTTGCGCCGGTGCTGCGTCACCAGCGCCGGCGTCCGTCATGGACGCCAGCGAGGTGAAAGCGGGGGCGCGCATGCCAACGATCGAATGGGCCAGTCTTGAGCCGCAGGAACAACAGGTGCTGGCGCCGCTGCACGCGCAATGGACGCAAATGGCTCCGGGCCAGCAGCAACGCCTGCGGCGGATTGCCCGACGTTGGCAGGATGCGCCGCCGCCGCGCCGCGCCGCGATCGAGCAGCGCCTGTCGCGCTGGGCGACGATGTCAGCCGAACAACGGAATGCGCTCGGCACCCGCTACGAAAAATTCAGCCAGCTCGCACCCGAGCAGCAGCAGGACCTGCGCGACGCCTACCAGCGTTTCAGCGCATTGCCGCCGGAGCAGCGCAAGGCACTGCGTGAGCGCTTCGACAAGATGACGCCGGGTGAGCGAACTGCGTTCGCGGATGGCGCAGAAACCGCACAGCGAAGCCAGGGCTGGCAGCGTTTCATGGCCGACATGCCCCCGGCCGAGCGCGCCGCAACACGCACGATGTGGTTTGCCCTGAGTCCGCCGGAGCGACACGCGCTGCGTCGCCATCTGCGAGCGTTGTCGGCGCCGCAACGCGTGGAGCTGCGCACGCACCTGCTCGCGATGACACCGCAGGAACGCAATGCCTTCATCGCGCAATTGCAGCGAACACAAGCGGATCAGCGCTGATCGGAAGTTCCGGGCGCGTCGGCCCGCATCGTTACGTTTGCGCGCGCGGGCTCGCAGCACCGAAGTAAGCGCGCAACCGAGCGAGATCGCGGGCGGCAGGCTCAGCCGGTCGCGAGTCCGACCACGATCGCGCCTGCGAGGCCGAAACTCAGCATCACGACATAACAGAGACCAACGAAGCCGAATTTCAACGTCGTCATGAACCAGCCCTGCCGATAGATGCGTTTGGCCATCAGGAACAGATAGATCGGCAGCCAGGTCCACATTACTGCTCGCAGCAGCGTCAACACGGGCAGCACTGCGGGCAATTCCGTTGTCGTCCAGCCAATCAGCAATTGTACGAGGGCGAGCAGCAGCAGCGACATGAAAATGAACGCGTGACTGTGCAGTGCGACCATCAAGTGCTCCATGTAGAGTCGGCGCTTGAACAGGTACACGAACTTCAGCAGTACCGCGAACAAAGGCATCAGCACGAACAGCGTCTGCGGCAGCACGGAGAACACGCTCGCAATCAGATGCCGTGGATCGCGTCGAGCCGCATTCAGGTTTTCCTTCGCATGGCCGACCGCATCGTTGAGCTTGGTGTTTGCGAACACCGGCAACCAGCCAATGGCGACGGGATGCGTCGTCGGGTCCCACGGTTTACCGTCGAACGAAATCGTGTCGTCTTCGTCCTGAGGATCCGGCGGCGGTTTCTCACCCTTTGCCTTGGCCTCGTCACGCGTCGTGAGATAGGCCAGGCGCGCGTCGGACTGTTTGCGGATCCCCTTTTCGGCTTTGTCCAGAGATGCCTTGGCGACGTCGGGCATGCTGGGCGCGGACTTCGCGGTTTCGATTCCGCTCAAGGCCATTTTTGTGCGTTTCTCCAAGTCGGCAACGCTTTGCGCGGCGCTGATGCCCTTGCCGTTGTCGCCGAGGTCCAATTGGAGGCCATCGAAATTGACGCTGGCCTGGATCGCAAAAAAGGACACGACACACAGGAAGAAGAACAAACGGAATGGCGTCACATAGCGTGTGCGTCGGCCGGCGAAATATTCGTCGGTCAGGTAGCCCGGCCGGAAATACAGCGGACCGATGCTGCGGAATACGCGCGAATCGATGTTGAACACGGTATCGGCGACATCGGCCATCACGCTCGCCAGATGCCGGATCATGCCCTTCTCGGGCTGGCCACAGGCGTAGCAGAACGGACCATGCATCGGCGCGCCGCAGTTTGCGCAGGTCTTGCCGCGTTTCTCCACGATCGCGGGCGCGGGCACAGGGGGCACGGGCGGAG
>JBDSXV010000141.1:0-14716 GCA_039926025.1 Dokdonella sp. | reverse complement strand
GGCGAGGAACTCGATCTGGTCGCGCGCTATCTGCACATCGAGCATCTGCGTCTGGGCGATCGTCTCAAGGTCGAAATGGATGTCGCCGACCTGCCGCGTGATCTGGCGATACCGCGCTTGCTGCTGCAACCCTTGGTCGAGAACGCGGTGTACCACGGCATCCAGCCTCTGGCCGACGGCGGCACCGTGAGCGTGAGCGGTCGCCGCGTGCCGGGCGCGGTCGAGATCGTTGTGCGCAATCCGCTGTCCTCGGATGCGCCAACGCACCGCAATGGTGTCGCGCTCGCGAATATCCGCGCGCGCATCGAGTACCATTTCGGCGCACGCGGCGAGTTGCGCGTTGAGCCGGGTCCGGAGGCCTATGTCGTGAACGTGCGCCTGCCTGAGACGCGTACCTGATGAACGTTCTGATCGTCGACGACGAACCGCTTGCACGCGAACGCCTTGCAGCGATGCTCGGCGAACTCGAGGGCATCACCGTGGTCGGCACCGCCGGCAACGGTCGCGACGCGCTCGAAGTGGCCGCTCGCATGCGGCCCGATGTGGTCCTGCTCGATATCCGCATGCCGGTCATGGACGGTCTTGAGACGGCACGCCATCTCGGTGCGCTGGAATCGCCGCCCGGCGTGATCTTCTGCACCGCATTCGAGGATCACGCGCTCGCGGCCTTCGAAGCAAACGCGGTCGATTACCTGGTCAAGCCTGTACGCAGCGAACGACTGCAAGCGGCGCTGGCGAAGGCGCGCCGCTGGACTGGTGCGCAGGCGCAGGGCGTCGAACGCGCGATTGAATCGGGTCGCCGGCGCACGCACCTGTGCGCACGCGTCCGCGGCAGCCTTGTGCTGGTGCCGGTCGCTGACATCGACTATTTGCTCGCCGAGGACAAGTACGTCGTCGTCCACCACGCTAAAGGTGAAGTGCTGATCGAGGAACCATTGAAAGCGCTCGAAGACGAATTCGAGGGTCGCTTTGTGCGCATCCATCGCAATTGTCTGGTGGCGCTCGGCAAACTTGCCGGCCTGACGCGCGCTCCGGATGGCCGCTTGTTCGCGAATGTCGAGGGGGTCACGGCCTCGCTCGAAGTCAGCCGGCGCAACCTGCCCGCGTTGCGCAAGCTGGTCCGCACGCTATGAAAAAACTGCGCATTGCCACGCGCAAGAGCGCGCTCGCTTTGTGGCAGGCCGAACATGTCGCGACACGTCTGCGCGCGTTGCATGCCGGAATCGTCGTCGAGCTGGTGCCAATGACCACGCGCGGCGACCAGATTCTCGACCGACCGCTCGCCGAGATCGGCGGCAAGGGTCTGTTCCTGAAAGAACTCGAAGTCGCGATGCTCGAACAGCGTGCGGATATCGCGGTCCATTCGTTCAAGGACGTTCCGATGGAGCTGGAACCTGGCTTTGCGATCGGCGCAGTGCTCGAACGCGCCGATGCGGCCGATGCATTCATCAGCAACATGCATGCACGTCTGGACGAATTGCCGCATGGCGCGCGCGTTGGAACATCGTCATTGCGGCGCCAGGCGCAATTGCGCGCGCTGCGTCCGGATCTCGAACTCGTAGATCTGCGCGGCAACGTGAATACGCGATTGGCGAAACTCGATGCGGGCGACTATGCCGCGATCATTCTCGCCTGTGCCGGCGTCGACCGACTTGGCCTTGGCACGCGCATTCGCGAACGCCTTGCTGCGCCGAGTTGGTTGCCGGCGGTTGCGCAAGGCGCGATAGCGATCGAATATCGCGTTGGCGATGCGTCCGTACTGGAACTCGTCCTGGGGCTCGACGATGCCGACACGCACCGTTGCGTCGCTGCCGAGCGTGCGATGAATCGCAGCCTGCATGGCAGCTGCAACGTGCCGATCGCTGGCTATTGCGTGGAAACGGAAACCGGGCTTGTGCTTTGGGGTCTGGTCGGCGATGCAAAAAGCGGGCGTCTCGTGCGCGCGCAGGCGCAGGGGCCGATGGACGACCCACAGTCGCTGGGTGAGCGTGTCGCGCAAGGGTTGCGCGAACTGGGTGCGGATGAAATGTTGTCGCATGCGTGAGGCTGCACGGTTGCGCATGGGAGCGGAACAAGCCGCTCCCATGACGCGAGTACAACGTCCGTTTGCTCAGCCGCCGAAGTTGTAGACCAGGTTCGTGGTCAACAGCTGATCGGTCTTTTTGGTGCCGGGTGCTACTTCCGAGTTGCTACGGACCTGGTATCCGACCTTGAGGGCGAACGCCTTGTTGATGCTGACCGCAAGTCCGGCATCGTTCTGGTAGAACTTGTTGTTGCTGCCGGCTTCGACCAGGAACGTATCGATGAAGGCCGTGTTCTCGCTGAAGTTGTGCTTGTAGGACATCAGGCCGCGCCCGACCAGTTCGCTTTGCGAATCGAACTTCACGGGCACCGGCTGACCGTTGACCACGACGGCGCCATCGATCGGCTGCACGGTCTTGTAGCCTGGTCCGATTTCGAATGAGAGCTCGTTGCTCGAATTCTTGAGCACCGTATAGCCGTAGCCGATGGAGGCGATCCATTGGTATTCGAACGGGGAGAAATCGTCGTTCTCGTAACGCAGTGCGCCGACGATGTAGCTGCGCTCGTCGAGCTTGTAACCCGCCGACGCACCCGTTTCGATTCGATTGGAGGTCAAGTCATAACTGGAGACATTGACGAGCTGGCCGTTCTGCACGGTCGCTACCTTGACTTCACCTTTGCTGCGCAGTGCGCTCAGATAGAAGCTGTCCTTCCACTGATCGTCTTCCTTCTTTAGCAAGAATTTCGCATTGAGATTTTCGGACTTCGCATTGCCGCGTGAGGCGGCGAAACCGAGTTCGCCTGCGCCTGACCAGCCGCCCTCATCGGCGAATGCCGTCATCGGGAGAGCCGCCGCCAAACCAAGCGCGAGCAGGATTTTCGTATTCTTCATGGGTATTCCTTTCGGGGACAATGAGCGCATAAAAAAACCGCTGGGACGACAAGCGGGCGCGGTGATGGTATGCGCGTTCGCTAAACGCGACGTGAATATTGGCACCGGAAAATTGTGAATAACGGTCGCAAGAGGACGGTTTCAGCGCCCGTAATACGCCATTACGGCGTGTTTGGCCTCGGCAAAGAACAGCCAGCGCTCTACGAAGATGCCGGTCATGCCGAGTGCGAGTGCGAGCCACGCCGCAGGCCAGCCGATCAGCCAGCCCAGCGCGAACACAGCGAGCGGTGCGAGCAGGATCAGCCAGAACGCAATCCTGCGCAGCCGTCGCGAGTGCTTGCGCGCGAGCACGAAACCCATTTCGTGGGTCAGGTAGTTTTCCTCTGTGTGCGGTTGCTCGAAGCTTTGCACACTCCCAATGCGGTCGAGTCCAGTTGCGCTGCCGGCGTCAGGCGTAACTGCGCGCGTGTCCAGCCATTGCCAATAGCGCCATTTCAGCAGAGCGCAACTCGGGGCGATGATAATGGCCGTCGCGAGCCACAGCCATTGCATGCGCGCGTCGTATGCACCGCTGTGCACAGGCGGCCAGTCGAGCGTGAGCAGAAGCATCGCGCCCGAATAGAGGCCGAGTAGCAGGTACAACGGCAACGTGTATGCGTTGTTCCATGCGCGTATGGGTTTCAAGCAGGCGTAGATGTTGGCGGTGCAGAATACGGTGACTACGCAACCGGCGGCGAGCAACAGACAGGCAGGAATGCGGAGAGATAACCAGACGCAATTTCCCCGGCACGGAAACCAGAGTGAAAGTAAAACAACCAATGGTACGTAGGTGGCGAGCGCGGCAATTCCTTCGCGCGAAAGCCAGGAGCTTCGCCATTGTGAAAACGCGCGCCATGCACGCATCGGTTTGCCCAGATGCCCAACCGAAGCCATCAAGCCGACGCTGACGAGCAGTCCGCCGACGAGTAGTGGCGCCGAGTCATTCGCAGGCAACCCATCGATCGCCATGCCGAGTCCGCACAGGAACAGCAAGCCATATCCGGCGCCGGACAACACCGTGAACAAGATGATCGAAAAAGTCGGCCGCATCGTGGTCGCGTTGGTTCAGCGCGACAACGCGCGATCGAGCCAGCGCAGCACGCCGGGCAGTTTTTCGCGATCGAGTTGCTCTTCGTGTGCGACCTTGGTTTCCGGCGTCGCGTTGCAGCCATCGCGCCGCGGCCGCGGCGGAAGATAGCGATTGACCGGCTGGTAGCCGTACTCGGGCATCAGCGCATAGCCGTCGCGTTCGGCGACGAGTTTGGAGATCGCGGAATTCTCGTCGCCAAGATCGCCGAAATGCCGCGCACGCGTCGGGCACGCCATCACGCAGGCAGGCTGGCGATCTTCTTCGTCGAGCGTTTCGTTGTAGATGCGGTCCACGCAGAGCGTGCACTTCTGCATCGTGCCTCGTTCCATGCTGAACTCGCGCGCGCCATACGGGCAGGCCCACGAACAGAGCTGGCAGCCGATGCACTTGTCCGCGTCAACCAGCACGATGCCGTCCTCGGCGCGCTTGTAGCTTGCACCGGTCGGGCACACGGTCACGCAGTCCGGCGTCTCGCAATGTAGGCACGAACGCGGGAAGTGCACGGTCAGCTCGCGCGACGCACCATGCGTTGCGTCCTGTTCGACCGCGTAACTGTGTACGCGATTGAACCAGACGCCACTCGGCTCCTTGCCATACGGTTCCTTGTCGAGCAGCGGCCCGAAGTCGCCGTCGTCATTCCATTCCTTGCAAGCGACGGCGCAGGCGTGACAGCCGACGCAAGTGTCGAGGTCGATGACGAGACCGAGCTTCTTCGCGGTGGGCGGGGGTAGGGAAGTCAAGGCTGCAGCGGCCAGAAATATGGAATCAGAATCATCGACAGCGTGCAGAACACCGCGATCAGCGGAATGCCGACCTTCATAAAATCGGTGAAGCGGTAACCGCCGGCATAGTAGACCATCGTGTTGGTCGGATAGCCGACCGGCGTCGCGAACGAGGTGGCGGCGGCGAACGCGACCGCGATCACGAATGGCCGCGGATCGGCGTGTGCCGAATGCGCGACGGAAATCGCGATACCGACCATCAGCACGACCGAGGGATTGTGGCCCATCAGTTCGGTCAGCACGGCCGTAAGCAGATACACCATCAGCAACGCAGCGAGCGGACCGTGCGAGCCAACCACGTGCATGCCCGCGCCAACGAGGGTTTCAGAGAGCCCGCTGTTCTCGATTGCGGTACCGAGCGGCAGAATCGCCGCGAGCAGAATGATGATTTTCCAGTCGATGCCCTCATACAGATCTTTGCGCCCGAAGCAGCCGGCGATCGCCATTGCCACTGCGCCGGCAATCGCTGCTACCGGGATCGGCAGCCAGTGCAAACCGGAGACGATGACGACGCTCGCCATGATCGCAATGGCGGCGAATGCGCGCCGCGGTGTACGTCGCATGTCCTCACGCTCGCTCAGCACGACCAAGCGTTCGTCGCCACGCACCGCTTCGGCTGCCGTATCGCCGACCAGCAGCAGAAGCACGTCGCCGACGGCGAGGCGCACGTCCTTCAGCTTTTCACGCAGGATGCGGCCACGACGGTGGATCGCGAGCGCGATCGCATCGTGGTTGCGCTGGAAATCGAGTTCGCCGAGCGTGCGGCCGTCGATGATTGTGTCCGGCTTGACCATGACTTCGACCAGCACGCGCGCACGCCCGTGATCGGGCCCGTAGCGGTTTTCCGGATCCAGTTCGAGGTTTGCACTTGCGCGAAGATCCTCGATCTTCTCCCAGTCGCCTCGCACGAGCAGCACGTCGCCGGCTTCGAGTTGTTGCGAACGCGGCGACCACATATGCTGGTCGCCGCGCAGGAGTTCGAGCGGATAGACGCCGTATTTCTCGCCGAGTTTTGCGTCGGCGATGGTCTGTCCGACCAGCGGTGATGTCGCGGCGAGCTTGAGTTCGGTCACGTATTTGCCGACCTGGGTTTCCATTGGCACGTTGGTGGCGATGTCGCGCGGCAGCAGCCAGCGACCGATCAGCATCAGGTAGACGATGCCGACGACGGCGAGCAGCACACCCATGCGTGTGAATTCGAACACGCCAAACGGGGGCAGGCCGTGCTTTTGCGCGATGCTGTCCGCAAGGAGGTTCGATGAGGTGCCGATCAAGGTGCAAACGCCGCCCATTTGCGCGGCAAACGCCATCGGCATCAGCACACGGCCAGGCGATGTGCGCGTGTTCGCGCACACGCGCAACGCGAGCGGCAGGAAGGTCGCGACCAGGGCGATGTTCTTCACGAACGCGCCCATCGGTGCGATCGCGAGCATCAACGCGAGCGTGAGCAACCATGGCTGGCGGATGCGCGAGAGCAGGCGCCCTAGCGGTTCCAGTGCGCCGGAGCGTTCGATGCCGAGACTCAGCGCGAACATCGCGGCCACCGTCACCGTCGCTTCGTTGCTGAAACCCGCGAGCGCTTCCTCAGGCGAGACCAGATGCAGCACGACCAGCAGCACGAGCACGATCAGCGCGACCAGATCGATGCGTACTTTCTCGCTCGCGAACAGCGCGATCGCACCGATCACGATGGCGAGCGTCATCCAGGCCTGTGCGCTCATGGCAATCCTTTGGTCGGAACGAGTTCGATGCGATGGCCATCAACGCGTGGGTTTTCGTCATGTTCGATGCGCACGCGCAGGTCGAACCAGGCCGCTTGTCCCGTCACGGGATCGGCGTTCGCGTAGCGCGTCTTGCCGTCGCCTGCCGGCAGCGATTCATCGATCAGATGGTTGAGCAGAAACCCATCAACGTTTTCCGGTGCGTTGGCACTGAGCGCCCACGCACCCTTGCGCTTGCCGATCGCGTTCCAGGTCCACACCGTGCCCGGCGCGGTACCTGCATGCAGTTTTGCCTGCACGCGAATGCGCCCGCGCGGCGCCGCGAGCCAGATCCAGTCTTCGTCCGCAACGCCGTTCGCGGATGCGGTGTGCGGATGCAGATACAGGTAGTTGCGCGTCGCAATCTGGCGCAGCCATTTGTTCTGCGAACCCCATGAGTGATACATGAACATCGGGCGCTGGGTGATGGCGCACAACGGATACTCACTCTCCCCGGACGGCTTCATCGTCTGGGGAGAGGGTTGGGGTGAGGGGGCTTTTGCTTCTTCGAGCGAGCCATACCAGAACGGCAACGGATCAAAAAACCGCGCCACACGCTCACGATCCTTCTCAGGCGGCTGCGCGGCGCCATGACCCTGCGCAGCCAATCGAAACTTCTGCAGCGTTTCCGCATAGAACTGCATCACGATCGGTTGCGTCGAGCCGACGAAGCCGAGCGCCTTGGCCCATTCCAGATAGTCGCGGTTGGCCATTTTGTAGTAGCGACCCGCGGCGGGAATCTCGCGATGCCAATGGCAACCGTGTTCGATGTAACGCGCGAGCTGATCCGGATTCGGTGCGCCGATGCCTTCGCTGGCGCCGTCCGCGCCGCGCCAGCCAGCGAGCAGGCCTACGCCAGGTGCGCGTTCGTGTTCGACCATGTACTGCGCATAGCCACGCGGATATTTCGCGGCGCCATCGTCGTCGACGAGACCGGGCAATTTCAGACGCGCACCAAGTTCGAGCAGGACGTCCTGAAACGGACGCACATCGCGATCGGGTTGCATCACCGGCTGGCGGATCGCATCGGCGGCGCAGTCGGCATCGGAAATCGGACGATCGAGCAGGCTGATGCAATCGTGGCGTTCGAGATACGTGGTATCCGGCAGCACGAGGTCTGCGAACGCGACGGTTTCCGAATCGTAGGCGTCGGCGTAGATGATATGCGGAATGCGGTACTCGCCGCTGGCCGGATCGCGGTCGCACAGCATCTGCCGCGTTGCCGTCGTGTTCATGGCCGAGTTCCAGCCCATGTTGGCCATGAAAAGGAATAAGGTGTCGATGCGATACGGGTCGCCCGCATGCGCGTTCGCGATCACGTTCTGCAGCATGCCGTGCGCGGCAAACGGGTGCTCCCACGAGAAGGCCTTGTCGATGCGCCGCGGATCGCCTTGCGCGTCGACGACGAGATCTTCCGGTGCATGCACGTAGCCGAGCGGGCCCGCATCGAGCGTGCCGTTGGGGCGGCGCGTCTTGCCCGGCCGATTCGGTGGCGGGGCGGATTTCGGATACGGCGGCTGGTAGCGAAAGCTGCCCGGCGTGTCGATCGCACCGAGCAGCATCTGCAGCAAATGCAATGTCCTGCAGGTGTGGAAACCATTCGCGTGTGCCGAGATGCCACGCATCGCGTGCATCGCGATCGGACGGCCGACCATCTCGGCATGCTCGCGACCCCAGGCATCGGTCCAGCGTTGTTTCAGCGTGATCGATTGATCGAATGCCGTTTCGGCCAGTTCGCGCGCCAGGCGGCAGATCGTCTCGACGGAAACGCCGCAGGCCTGCGCGACCGATTCGGGTGCGTACTCGACTGAAAGATAGCGCTCGGCGAACAACTGGAATGCCGGAACCGCCGAACGGCCATCAGGCAAGGTGTATTCGCCGACGACCAGCGGCGCGATATCGACCGCGTCCGCTCGGTCGATACGCGATGCTTTTAAGTCCTCTCCTTCACGGAGAGGGTCTGGGTGGGGATGGTGTTCACGCGGCGCACTCACAGCGCACAGCGCATTGCCCTCCGCATCGCGCGCAATCATTCCATCATCCGCCGCGCCAGGCGCGCGAATCACCAGGTGATGCGCGTTCGTGTAGCGCACGAGGTAATCGAGGTCGATCCGATCCGTGCGCAGCAATTCATGGATGAAAGCGCCGGCGAGCAAACCGTCGGTGCCCGGATTGATCGGCACCCATTCGTCCGCGATCGCACCATATCCGCTGCGAACGGGATTGATGGCGACGATCTTCGCGCCGCGCGCCTTCAATTTCCCCAAGCCCAGCTTGATCGGGTTGGAGTCGTGATCCTCGGCGACGCCCCACAGCATCAGGTATTTGGTCAGGTCCCAGTCCGGTTCGCCGAACTCCCAGAACGAACCGCCCAGCGTGTACATGCCGGCGGCGGCCATGTTGACCGAGCAGAAACCGCCATGCGCAGCGTAGTTGATCGTGCCGTACGCCTGCGCCCACCAGCCCGTCAACGCCTGCGACTGGTCGCGACCGGTGAAAAACGCAAGTTGGTCGGGATCGCGTGCGCGAATGTCGCCGAGCCACTTCGTCGCGAGCGCGAGCGCCTCGTCCCACTCGATTTCGCGGAACTCGCCGGCGCCGCGTTCGCCAACGCGCAGCAGTGGTTTAGAGAGTCGTGCAGGCGAATAGTGCTGCATGATGCCGGCCGAACCCTTGGCACAGATCACGCCGCGATTGACCGGATGTTTCGGGTTGCCGTCGATGTAGCGAACGCGTCCGTTCTTGAGATGGGCACGGATGCCGCAACGGCACGCGCACATGTAGCAGGTCGTGGTCTTGACCTCGTCGCCGGTCGGCTTGTTCAGTTCGAGTCTGGCGTGGGGCACGACTGGGGCCATCGTTCGCAGGGCCACCATGGTAACGGAAGCGATTGGTTGCAATCTTGTCCAGCCATGAAATCGCGGCATTTTGATATGACTCTCAGGGACCGGCGCCGCAAAACGCAAGGCTGCGTACAATCGTGGTCCCGACATCAATGGATGAAACGTGCGGCTTCGCGATGACCTCCCTGGCACGCGCGACAGCAGAAGCGTCGTCGCGCCCGGCGACGAAATTCTGCCGCGTGCATTCTATCGGCGCGATTCGCGCGCGGTCGCGCCAGATTTGCTCAACAAGATTCTGCTCGGCCCGGACGGATGCCGTGGTCGCATTGTTGAAACGGAAGCTTATTGCGGCGCCGTCGATGAGGCCGCGCACACATTTCGCGGCAAGACGGCGCGCAACGCGACAATGTTCGGGCCGCCTGGCCATCTGTATGTGTATTTCACCTACGGCATGCACTGGTGCGCGAATACCGCCTGCGGCGATGAAGGCGTCGGTATCGGCGTCCTGCTGCGCGCAGTGCAACCCTTGAGCGGGCTTGCGCAGATGCGCTTGCGCCGATCGCGTGCGAAGAACGAGCGCGAACTCTGCAGTGGGCCGGCGCGCCTGTGCCAGGCGTTCGGCATCAGCGGTGCCGATGACGGCACCGACCTGGTGGCCGGGCGATACCGCATCGTGAGCGACGGCATGCCGCCGCCGACCGATCCCATCGTCACGCCGCGCGTGGGCATTTCGCGCGCGATCGACGCGCCGTGGCGCTGGTATGTCGCGGACAATCGCTATGTCTCCAGGCGCTAGCTACTGCTCGCGTCGACCGTGGCATGTCGGTTTCCACGCGAAATCGTGTTTAGCAATGGACATGTCCCGGGAACGCAACCATGGCGATTGAATCCACCCCGACGCTATCGACGCTGCAAAGAGTCGGCATGCGCACCTCGCGCATCGCGACCGTACTGATCAGCAACGCCATTCCAATCGTCGGCGTGCTGCGCTATGGCTGGTCGGCAAGCAATGTCCTCGTCCTATACTGGCTGGAGAGCCTGCTGATAGCGATCTTTACGTGCTTGCGCATCGCCGCGCATTGCCTGCTCACGCGTCGGAAGGGGCACTGGCGCGAGGGCCAGCTGACGCCGTCGCCAGGGAACCTCGGCAAGTATCCCCTGATGCTGCGCGACTACGCCGGGGTCGCGTTCGCCTTCACGCTCGTGCACGGAATTTTCGTCATCGGGCTCACCTACATCTTCTCGATGAAGCATCCCGATTCGCCGGTATGGGGCTTTGACTTCGTCGCGTTTGGGCATGGTGCGCAGCTGATCGCTGGCGTACTCGCCGCCGAGTACTGCCTCGACCTGACCGGAATGCGCATGCGCCCGTTCGCGTGGATGCGCGCCTATACGCAACAACGCATGGGGCGTTTGCTGGTGCTGCACCTCGCCATCATCTTCGGCATGTTCGCTGCGGCGATGACCGATTCGCCCTACGCCATTCTGTATGTGCTGATCGGCCTCAAGACCCTGTCGGATCTGGCCATGTCCAACGCAGGCGATGCGCCCGCGGCAACCGCCGACCATCCGCCCGCGTGGTTGATCAAGGTCAGCACACGGGTCGGCAAGGGAAAGATCAGCGGTGCCGATCTGGAGCAACAGTGGCAGGACAGTCGCGAAGCAGCGCGCAAGCACGAGATCGAGGACGAACAAGTCATGCCGCCGAAGAGCGGGCCGCGTTGACCGCTGTGAGCCCTCGGCGAGTGCGGCGTCTTGGGCAGGGTGCTCAGTTCGGCGTGTCGATCCTGATCGAAGGGTCGTCGAAGTTCGAATAGCGCACGCGGGTGGTCGCGCTGTGCCCCATGAAGCTGCCCGTCGATTCGATCTGGATCGGCAAGCCGGTTTTCAGCGAGATCCAGGTTTTTGCATCCGACTTTGCCGGCTTGGTCGTCGTGTAGGCGTACACCTTGGCCGGTTCGCCGTCGACGGCTTCGTCGGGCAGCGCCTGCACGCTCATGCCGCCTTCGACTTCGTGCAGGAAATCCTCGTTGCGGAACTGCGAGGTCATCTTGCCGACCCCAGGCACCGGCAGGCGCGTCAACTTGCCGTTCAAGTCCATGTAGATCGCATCGCCAATGATGGTTTGCTCAGGTCCACGCGAGGATTTCAGGCGATAGCGGTCGGGCGCGACAAAATCCATCGCCGAGACCTGCTCGCCCTTCTTGATATCGGTGACGGTGGCGTGAAAACTGTGTGCCTTGAGGAATTTGCCGAAGGCTTCGTGCAAGTCGTCCTTCGGCGCGGCATGAACAAGGACGCAGCTCAGGGCCAGCGAGAGGCCAGTCAGGGTCTTCGTGAGCAGGGGCATTCGACTCTCCGGGGCAATGGGAAACGAGGGCTGTGACAAACTAGGTAGATAGTACGCAAACTCGCCCAGCTTCGGGACACGCCTCCAGATGGACCGTTACGAACGCATTCTGACCCTGCATCGCATCCTGAAGTCCGCGCGCTATCCGGTTTCCTTCGCGCGACTGAAAGACGAACTGGCGTGCTCGCGCGCGACGCTGTATCGCGATGTCGCATTCCTGCGCGACGCGCTCGGCGCGCCGATCGAATACGGCGAAGACGCGTCGTCGTTCCGCTACGTGGCGGACGAGGCGGAGCGTTTCGAACTGCCGGGGCTTTGGCTGAGCAGCGAGGAATTGGCCGCCTTGCTTGCGCTGAACGAATTGCTCGGGCGCTCGGATCCCGGTGTGCTCGCCGGCGCGCTCGCGCCCTTCCGCGCGCGCATCGAGCGCCTGTTGTCCGACCATTCCAGCGGCCGGGCGCTGCCGATCGAGCGTATCCGCGTGCTTGCCAGTGGTTCACGCACGCTCGACCAGGCCGCATTCCGCACGGTGGCGAGCGCGCTGCTGAATCGGCAGCGCCTGAAATTCCGCTACCGCGCCCGCTCGACCGATGCGCAAACCGAACGCATCGCCTCGCCGCAGCGCCTCGCTCACTATCGCGACAACTGGTATCTCGATGCCTGGGATCACAGTCGCGATGCGTTGCGCAGTTTCGCACTCGATCGTATCCGCGAACCGCAACTCATCGATGAAGTCGCGCTCGACCGCGAAACCGCTGAACTCGATGGGCATCTCGCGTCGAGCTACGGAATTTTTTCCGGCGTCCCCAAAGCCTGGGCGACGATTCGCTTTTCGCCGCATGCATCGCGCTGGGTCGCCGACGAGCATTGGCATTCGCAACAGCAGGGCGCACGCTTGCCCGATGGGCGCTATGAACTCAAGTTGCCGTATTCCAATTCGCGCGAGCTGCTGATGGACGTGCTCAAGTACGGACCGGATGCGGAAGTCGTGGCGCCGGTGAGTCTGCGCGAGGAAATGAAGATCCTGCTGCAGCTCGCGCTCGGCGCCTACCAGACGGCACAGTGAGTCGACGCTCATGACACATCGCGAATCAACGGCAGGCGAATCCACCGCCGGCGAACCCACCGCGCTGCCGCCACCGTTGCCGACCGTTCCCGGCGCGAATGAACTCAGCATCTCCCTGGTGCTCGGCTCCGGCGGCGCGCGCGGCTATGCGCATATCGGCGTGATCGAGGAACTGCAGGCGCAGGGATACGCGATCGGTTCAATCGCGGGCAGTTCGATGGGCGCGCTCGTCGGTGGTATCCATGCGAGCGGCAAGCTGCCCGAGTTCAGCCAATGGGTCCGTCCGATGCTGCGTCTGGACGTGCTGCGCCTGCTCGACTGGACCTGGACCGGCGGTGGTTTCATCAAGGGCGACCGCATCATCGCGGCGCTGAAGGAACTGATCGGCGAAGTCGACATCGAGGATTTGCCCATTCCGTACACCGCCGTCGCTGTTGATCTCGATGCACAACGCGAAGTGTGGTTTTCGCGCGGACCGCTGTTCGACGCGGTGCGTGCGTCGATCGCGATACCGACGATCTTTCGCCCGCACCGTTACCAGGGGCGCTTGCTCGTCGACGGCGGCTTGCTCAATCCACTGCCGGTGTCGCCGACCATGCGTGATTGGACCGATGCGACCATTGCGGTCGACGTCAACGCAGCGCCGGAGCCCTTGCGCGCCACTGACCTCAACACCGGATCGATGGGCGGTGAAGCGCCGCAACCGCTGCCGACGATCGAGCAGGGAGCAGCGTCCGCGCCCGGACGTTACGGCGGACGCATTGCCCGCTTCATCGAGGCGCGCATGCAAAAGCGCGCTCGCCGCGCGGCTGCGCAGGAGCCGGGCGCTTTCGAGTTGTTCGCGCGCTCGCTCGATATCGTGCAGGAGACGATCACGCGCCTGAAACTCGCCGCGCAGCCGCCTGACCTGCTGATCACGATTCCCCGCAACGCCTGCGCATTCCATGAATTTCATCGCGCGGAGGAGCTGATCGAGCTCGGTCGGCTTCGTACGCGCGAAGCGCTCGCACGCTGGGCGCCGCTACGCAGACCGCGCTGAGAATCGGCGACGCTGGGCGCGTGACTGCACGGCGACTGCAAGATGAGGCAACTATTCGCGGCGCCGGATTCCTCAAGACCCGGCATCGTGGTCCTTCGCGCCAGCCCTGCTTGTGCCGGACATCCAATCGCCACAAAAGAAATCGGCCCGCCTTGGGGAGAGGCGGGCCGATTGGGCGGTGGCTGGGGAGAGAGGTTGGGGAGAACCTCAACGCCGAACCGCAGGATGAGAATAAAGCGACGAAGCTTTCAGCAAGGTTTCGCGCGCACCCTTCGTTCAGCGTCTGTTTTGCAAATGGATCTTGTGCGCGAGGCTTGGGAGCTGATGCTCTGCTTCACTGGACAAGACCAGCTCGCCTTCCCGCGCTTCCGTAAATTCAGTTGGACTGTAGAGGAGCGGCTTCAGCCGCGACGCACTTCTCACAAAGAGCATCGCGGCTGAAGCCGCTCCCACAGACAGTTGCTCCCACGCGGCTTGCTTCAACCGCGCTTCATCGACCCGAAGAACTCGTCGTTGGACTTCGTGTTCTTCATCTTGTCGAGCATGAACTCCATCGCGGCGAGCTCATCCATTGGATGCAGCAGCTTGCGCAGGATCCAGATCTTCTGCAGCTGATCCGGGTCGATCAGCAGTTCCTCGCGGCGCGTGCCGGAGCGGTTGATGTCGATCGACGGATAGACCCGCTTCTCGGAGATACGGCGACTCAGGTGCACTTCCATGTTGCCGGTGCCCTTGAATTCCTCGTAGATCACTTCGTCCATCTTCGAACCGGTTTCGACCAGCGCAGTCGCAATGATGGTGAGCGAACCGCCTTCCTCGACGTTGCGCGCGGC
>JBDSXV010000140.1:0-13020 GCA_039926025.1 Dokdonella sp. | reverse complement strand
CGATGCTTTCAATCATGTGCAGCATCGCGGCTGAAGCCGCTCCTGCAAGAGCTGGCGCACACAACGCGACCGTGGTGATTGGAGCAACGGCAACATGAGTTTCCAACTGATCTGCTTCTACGCCTTCGCCGCCATCACGGTCGGCGCGGCACTCGCCGTTATCTCGGTGCGCAGCCCCGTTCACGCGGCGCTGAGCCTCGTACTCACGTTTTTCTCGACCGCCTGTGTGTGGCTCCTTGCGGACGCGGAATTTCTCGCCATTGCGCTTGTGCTGGTCTACGTCGGCGCGGTGATGGTGCTGTTCCTGTTCGTCGTGATGATGCTCGATCTCGATCTCGATCCGTTGCGTGAGGGCTTCGTCCGCGCGCTGCCGGTGGGCCTGATCGTCGCGGTCATCATGCTCGTGGAAATGCTGGGCTTGATCGGCGTACGCGCGATGCAAGTCGCAGCGCCTGCGGAGCCTGCCGCAGCTGCCGGCATGTCGAACACGACCTGGCTCGCGAACGCGTTGTTTACCCAATACATGCTGCCGTTCGAGGTTGCCGCGTTGATCCTGACGGTAGCGATCGTCGCTGCGATTCCGCTGACATTGCGCCATCGCACCGGCACCAAGACGCAGAACCCGGCACGCCAAGTAGAGGTGCAGGCGCGGGATCGCGTCCGCATCGTAAAGATGGCCTCGGAAAAACCCGTCGTCACGAAGCCGGAGTCGCCGACACCATGATCACGCTTGCCCACTTCCTGACCCTTGGCGCGATTTTGTTCTGCGTCGCGGTCGCCGGCATCTTCATCAACCGCAAGAACGTGATCACCTTGCTGATGGCGATCGAGTTGATGCTGCTCGCGGTGAACACGAATTTCATCGCGTTTTCACGCTACCTCGGCGATCCCGGCGGTCAGGTGTTCGTATTCTTCATCCTCACGGTCGCCGCGGCCGAATCCGCGATCGGCCTCGCGATCCTGGTCGTGTTGTTCCGCAACCGCGCCACGATCAACGTCACCGAAATCGACAGTTTGAAGGGCTAACCGATGCAGCTCTCGCAATCCCTTCTCCTGCTCATCGTCCTCGCTCCGCTGTTTGGCGCGATCGTCGCCGGGCTGTTCCGTAACCGGATCGGTCGGGTCGGCTCAGCCGGTATCACGATCGCCGGTGTCGCGCTGTCGTGCGCGCTGTCATTCGACGTTCTTTACCAACTGGTCTGGGGTGGCGCGGAAGTCTTCAACAAGGACCTCTACACCTGGTTCCAGGTCGGCAGCCTCGGTGCGCACGTCGGCTTTCTGGTCGATCGCCTGACCGCGATGATGATGGTCGTGGTGACCTTCGTTTCGCTGATGGTGCATGTCTATACGATCGGCTACATGGCCGAAGACGACGGTTTCTCGCGCTTCTTCAGCTACATCGCGTTGTTCACATTCTCGATGCTGATGCTCGTCATGAGCAACAATTTCCTGCAGTTGTTCTTCGGCTGGGAAGCGGTCGGTCTCGTCTCGTACCTGCTGATCGGTTTCTGGTTCAAGCGCCCGAGCGCGATCTTCGCCAACATGAAAGCTTTCCTGGTCAATCGGGTCGGCGATTTCGGTTTTCTGCTCGGCATTGCCGGCGTGCTGTTCTGGTTCGGTTCGCTCGACTACGGTCAGGTGTTCAGCGCTGCACTTGACAGCGGCGTGGCTGGTGCAAAGACGGTCGAGATCTTTGCAGGTCATCCCTGGCATGTGGCCACCCTGATCTGCATTTGCCTGTTCATCGGCGCGATGGGAAAGTCGGCGCAAGTGCCGCTGCACGTGTGGTTGCCCGACTCGATGGAAGGCCCGACCCCGATCTCTGCGCTGATCCATGCGGCGACGATGGTCACGGCCGGCATCTTCATGGTCGCGCGCATGTCACCGCTGTTCGAGCTCAGTGAGACCGCGCTCTCGTTCGTGCTTGTCATCGGCGCGACGACGGCTCTGTTCACCGGGTTGATCGGCATCGTGCAGAACGACATCAAGCGCGTCGTCGCTTATTCGACGCTGTCGCAGCTCGGCTACATGACGGTCGCGCTCGGCGTATCGGCTTACGCTGGTGGCGTCTACCACCTGATGACGCACGCTTTTTTCAAAGCTCTCCTCTTCCTTGGCGCAGGTTCCGTGATCGTGGCGATGCATCACGAGCAGGACATGCGCTATATGGGCGGCCTGAAGAAATACATGCCGATCACGTGGATCACCATGTGGCTGGGTTCGCTCGCGCTCGCTGGTGCACCGGGTTTCGCCGGCTTCTTCTCCAAGGATGCGATCATCGAAGCGGTCGGCGAATCGCATCGTGCCGGTGCCGGCTACGCCTACTTCTGCGTCATGGCTGGCGTGTTCGTGACTGCGCTGTACAGCTTCCGCCTGCTCTACATGACCTTCCACGGCAAGGAGCGCTTCGTCGTCGACGATCATCACGGCCATGGTCATGACGATCACGGCCACGATCATCACGAACCGGGTCATCTGGCGCATGCGCCGCACGAATCGCCCTGGGTGATCACCTTGCCTCTGGTGTTGCTGGCGATTCCTTCCGTCGTGATCGGCTGGACGACGATCGGCCCGATGTTGTTTGGCGGCTGGTTCGGGAAGGCGATCCACGTTGAAGAAGCGAATGATGTGCTCGGTGAAATCGGCCATGAATTCCACGGTCCGCTGGCAATGGTCCTGCACGGCTTCGCGCAATGGCCGTTCTGGATTGCGTTCGCGGGCTTCCTTGTCGCGACCTATATCTGGCTACTCAACCCCGCTATCGCTGGCAAGGCGAAGAACAGCCTGCGTCCGCTCTACAACGTGCTTGCGAACAAATACTGGATCGACGAGCTGTATCAGGCCGTCTTCGCACGCGGTGGCATTGCATTCGGTCGCGTCCTCTGGAAGGGCGGCGATGTCGGCGTCATTGATGGCATCGCGATCGATGGCGCGGCGGCCCTGGTCGCGCGCACTGCGGCAACCGTGCGTTGGTTGCAATCCGGATATCTCTACCACTACGCCTTCGCGATGATTCTGGGTTTGATCGCATTGCTTGGCGGTGTGTGGTGGATCGTCACCCACGCGGCGCTCTGATCGACAGGGACTGAACACGACCATGCCCGTTTCGCATCTCCTTAGTCTCCTGATCTGGCTGCCGATCCTCGGCGCGATCGCCGTGCTCGCGTTCGGACGCCAGCCGGGCGTCGCGCGCTGGCTTTCGGTGCTGGTTGCGATCGCTACCTTCGTCTGCTCGATTCCGCTGTGGACTGGCTATCTGCCATCCGTACCTGGCATGCAGTTCGTCGAAAACATCGCGTGGATTGGCGCGCTCAAGGCGAACTACGCGCTCGGTGTCGACGGCATTTCCATCGCGCTGATCGTACTCACTGCATTCACCAGCGTGCTGGTCATCATTGGTTCGTGGGGTCCCATCGACAAGCGCGTGTCGCAGTACATGGCGGCAATGCTTGTGCTGGAAGGCCTGTTGATCGGCGTCTTCGCGGCCACCGATGCGCTGCTGTTCTACGTGTTCTTCGAAGGCATGCTGATTCCGATGTTCATCATCATCGGCATCTGGGGCGGCCCGCGGCGCGTCTACGCGACATTGAAGTTCTTCATCTACACCTTCCTCGGCTCGATCTTCATGCTGGTCGGGCTGATCTACCTGCACATGAAGACCGGCGAGTTTTCACTGGCGGCGTTCTCGCACGCGAGCCTGAGCGCGAAGGAACAGGCCTGGTTGTTTTTCGCATTTTTGATCGCGTTCGCGATCAAGGTGCCGATGTGGCCGGTGCATACGTGGTTGCCGGACGCGCACGTCGAAGCGCCGACCGGTGGCTCGGTGATCCTGGCCGCGATCATGCTGAAGGTCGGCGGCTACGGCTTCATCCGTTTCTCGCTACCGATCACGCCCGACGCGTCGCAGGAATACGCCTGGGTCGTCATCGCGATGTCGCTGATCGCGATTGTCTACATCGGCTACGTGGCGCTGGTGCAGGAAGACATGAAGAAGCTGATCGCGTATTCGTCGATCGCGCATATGGGTTTCGTCACGCTGGGTATCTTCATCTCGCTGGCGCTGGTGCGCGCGAACGTCAATCCGCTCGGCGCGCGCCTCGGACTGCAGGGCGCAATGGTGCAGATGATTTCGCACGGTTTCATTTCCGGCGCGATGTTCTCGTGCATCGGCGTGCTGTACGACCGCCTGCATACGCGCATGATCAAGGATTACGGCGGTGTCGCCAATGTCATGCCATGGTTCGCTGCGTTCGCCGTGTTCTTTGCGATGGCCAATTGTGGCTTGCCCGGCACCAGCGGTTTCGTTGGCGAATTCATGGTGATACTGGCTGCGTTCCAGGACAGCCCGCTGATCGCTGCGGTCGCCGCGTTTACCCTGATCATCGGCGCGGCCTACACCTTGTGGCTGGTCAAGCGCGTGATCTTCGGCGAAGTCGGCAACGACAAGGTCGCCAAGATGCAGGATCTCGATGCACGCGAATGGATCGTGCTCGGCGCGTTTGCGATTGGCGTGCTTGCCGTCGGCGTCTATCCGAAGCCGTTGACCGATCTGATGGAACCCGCGGTGCTGCAACTGGTGCAGCAGCTCGGCATGGCCAGGGCCTGAGTCACCCATGACTGCATTCAATATCAATGATCTCTGGACGATCCTGCCCGAGCTGTTCCTGCTTGGCGCAACCTGCGCGATCCTGCTGATCGATCTTTTCATCAAGCCGACGCAACGGGACATCACGCACTGGCTGTCGCTCGTTGCCGTTGCCGTTACCGGCTGGCTCGTCTGCTGCTCTGCTCCTGCGGACGGGCAGGGCATTTCCGCATTCAACGGCATGTTCCTGCGCGATGGCGTAGCCACCGTGCTCAAGGTATTCGTGCTGCTGACCACGGGTCTGGTGTTCCTGTACAGCCGCGGCTACCTGCGCGAGCGCAAGCTGTTCGTCGGTGAGTTTTATCTGCTGCTGCTGTTTGCGACACTCGGCATGATGCTGCTGGTTTCCGCCGGCAACCTCGTCACGATCTACCTCGGTCTCGAGTTGCTGACCCTGAGTTCGTACGCACTGGTCGCACTGAATCGCGACTCGTCGGTATCGAGCGAGGCGGCGATCAAATATTTCGTGCTCGGCGCGCTCGCATCGGGTCTGTTGCTGTACGGCATGTCGATGATCTACGGCGCCACCGGCACGCTCGATCTTGCGAAGATCCATGCCGTGGCGGATTTCGCAGGCTCCAGTCCGCACCGCACGCTGCTCGTATTCGGCCTTGTGTTCCTCGTGGTCGGCGTTGCATTCAAACTCGGTGCCGCGCCTTTCCACATGTGGCTGCCGGACGTGTACCAGGGCGCGCCGACAGCGGTCACACTGTTCATCGGTTCGGCCTCGAAGCTCGCTGCATTCGGCATGACCTGGCGTTTGCTCGATGGCGCGATGGGCGGCATGCATGCGCACTGGACGCTGATGCTGAGCGTGCTCGCGGTGTTGTCACTGGCCGTAGGTAACATCTTCGCGATTGCGCAGACCAACCTGAAGCGCATGCTGGCTTATTCGACGATTTCGCATATCGGCTTTATGCTGCTCGGGTTCGTCAACGGCAGCAGCGCCGGCTATGCCGCCGCCATGTTCTACATGATCAGCTACTCGCTGATGGCCGCCGTCGCATTCGGCATGATCATGCTGCTCGCGCGCGCCGGCTTCGAAGCCGAGGAAATCGACGACTTCAAGGGTCTCAACCAGCGTAACCCGTGGTACGCCGGGGTCATGGCGATCGCCATGTTCTCGCTCGCCGGGGTGCCACCGCTATTCGGCTTCTTCGCCAAACTCATGGTGCTGAAATCGGTCATCGACGCCGGCCAGATGTGGCTCGCGATCGTCGCCGTCGTGTTTGCGATCGTCGGCCTCTACTACTACCTGCGCGTGGTCAAGGTCATGTATTTCGATGCGCCGCAGGACGACACGCCGCTTGCATTGCCGCCGGATCGCTCGTTCCGTTGGGTGCTGTCAGTCAACGGCCTTGCACTGCTCTTTCTCGGAGTCGCGTGGGGACCGCTGCTGGATTGGTGCAATCGTGCGTTGTCGGTGGTGGATATCGCGAAGTAGGCGCCTTGCTCTATTGCCTGATCGCAACGATGCCGCTACAATCTGCGGCTCGGTGCGGGGTGGAGCAGTCTGGCAGCTCGTCGGGCTCATAACCCGAAGGTCGCAGGTTCAAATCCTGCCCCCGCTACCAAATTTTGACGGCGCGATCTTTCCAGATCGCGCCGTTTTTGTTTTCAACAGGCCTATTGAAGCCGATTGGGGCGACACGCTTCGCGATCGGGCCCAGGCGCGTGGGTCGACAGTTGGACGAATCGGTATCGACCCGATGTCTCGATGCCGACGCGCGGTCAAGGCGTATGGTTGTTCTGCAACGTGACCGCGCAGGCGCCCGCGGGGCAGTCGTCGCCATTGGTCATCATGACGTTGAAGTAATACGCCTTGCCTGGCTCAAGCGGGCAACCGTTGCTTCCGGTATTGCCGTCCAGTTTCCATTTGGCGAGGAACTGACCGGGCCCCGAATTCTCTATCGGCCCACATTGCAAGTTATGCGGCAGGAAATCGCCGCAGCGTTCGCTGATCGCGGCAGTCAGGCCCGGACCTGGAAGCGTCTCCCCGTGTGTAAACAGGCCGGTCTGACCCGCGGGCAAGTTGAAGGGCACTTCAAACCGCACGGCGGTATATCCGGCCGAGAGCATTCCCGTGAAGACCGTGTAGTAGTTGAGCCCAGGGAACGGTAGCTGCGTTCCGCTGGGGGTATTGCGTCCCCAGACTGATTCGAATGTCGTGATATCAGTCAGCGATGTGCATGCGGGGCCTGTGAAGGTGTACCTGAAGCACAATTTTTCGACCATCTGCCGGCCCAGCGGGCAGTCGTCAGGCGATCCGTCGTAGCCATCGTCGAAGACGCTGTCGGCACAGGCGCTGGACGCCAGGGAAGCGAGCAGCAGGAGCAAAACACCTTTCAATTTCACTGAATCACTTGCCTCGATCAATTCAAACACGGTGCAGAAAAAGGATGGATCCGGCAGTTCGGTCCCCCGGCGGGCGCGGCCTCCCTGCCGCTGTCGGCGCGCAGTTTGCCGCATGACCCGTTAAATTCCCGCAGACGGGCTCAAGCGACCCGGCATCAGGCGCCTCAAAATCTTGCGTAGTTCGCTTGCCAGGGCTATGATCTGCGGCTCGGTTTGGCAGGGATGCATGGTTCGCTTGCACTTTGATGCAACGAGCGCGCCCTACCACCACGGCTTGAGGGAAGGCCACCTGTGCGTGGCCTTTTTCTTATGCAAGCGCAGGATGCGCGGCTGTCGACGGGACAGCTCGCCGGTGGATACAACGGCGGACTACGGAATGGGCCTCGTGCCCATTTTTTATTTGTGTTTTTTGCCTTTGTTTACGGACGGTTACCGTACGCGATCATTGACGATCGCAAAAGCGAACGGATATGACGAACGAGGAACTCAACGAACTCCTGGCACCTGCGATCACCGATCTCGGCCTTGAGCTGGTCGGTATCGAATACAGCCCGAATGCGGCTGGCAGTGTGCTGCGCGTCTATATCGACGAGCCGGAGCGCGGAGTCACGATCGACGATTGCGAACGGGCCAGTCGCGAGATTTCCGCGCTGCTCGACGTCAACGACCCGGTTGCGGGTCGCTATACGCTCGAAGTTTCCTCGCCGGGACTTGAGCGTCCGTTGTTTACGCCAGCGCATTTCACGCGCTTCGTTGGCGAGGTTGCCAAGATCAACGTAAGCCTGCCGCTGGATGGCCGGCGCCGCTTCCAGGGTCCGATCCGTTCGGTCGAGGGAGATCGCATCACGATCGAGCAGGATGGCGTGCCGGTGACCATCGCTCACGCGAACATCGCCAAGGCGCGCCTGATGCCGGACTACGCGGCACTTGGCATGGTCCAGGCCAAGGCGGAACCCGAGGGGCTGGAAAAGCCTGCTCGGCGCAGGAACAAGCATTGAGCTGGACCAGGAATTCATGGCGTTTCCATGGTGGAGCGTCGTCTGGATTGTCTAAGCCATTCCGGTCGCGGATTGCGGTCGTGAAGGAGTTGGGAAATGAGTAAAGAGTTGCTGCTGGTCGTCGATGCGGTCGCCAATGAAAAGGGCGTGCCGAAAGGCGTGATTTTCGAAGCGATGGAGGCCGCGCTCGCGTCCGCCGCGAAAAAGCGCTATGCCGAGGAAGACGTGTCGGTGCGTGTCGCGATTGATCGCGAAAGCGGCGAATACGAAACCTTCCGGCGCTGGGAAGTCGTGCCTGACGATGTCGTGATGGAATCGCCCGATCGCCAGATTCGCATGATGGATGCAGAAGACGAGGCGCCTGGCGTTGGTATCGGCGGTTTCGTCGAGCAGTCGATAGAGAACCCCGATTTCGGCCGTATTTCAGCGCAGGCGGCGAAGCAGGTCATCGTGCAGCGCGTGCGCGAAGCAGAGCGCGCCCTGGTGGTGGATGCTTACAAGGATCGCATTGGCGAGCTGATCACAGGCATCGTCAAGCGGGTCGAGCGCGGCAGCGTGTTCCTCGACCTTGGTGGCAACGCCGAAGCCTTCGTGCCGCGCGACCGCGCGATCCCACGCGAAGCGGTGCGCACGGGCGATCGCCTGCGTGGCTATCTGTACGAAGTGCGTTCGGAATTGCGCGGACCGCAGCTGTTCGTCTCGCGCACGGCGCCCGAGCTGATGATGGAACTGTTCAAGCTCGAAGTGCCGGAAGTCGGCCAGGGTCTGGTCGAGATCAAGGCGTGTGCGCGTGACGCGGGCGATCGCGCGAAGATCGCAGTGCTTGCGCACGATCATCGCACCGATCCGATCGGCGCCTGCATCGGCATGCGCGGTTCGCGCGTGCAGGCGGTGTCGAACGAATTGAACGGCGAGCGTATCGACATCGTGCTGTGGAACGACAGCCCGGCGCAGTTCGTGATCAACGCGATGGCGCCGGCTGAAGTGCAGTCGATCATTGTCGACGAAGAAAAACACTCGATGGACATCGCGGTTGCCGAAGACAAGCTGTCGCAGGCGATTGGTCGTGGTGGCCAGAACGTGCGTCTGGCGAGCAAGCTCTCGGGCTGGCAGCTCAACGTGATGACCGCCGATCAGGTGCGTCAGAAGAGCGAGACCGAGCAGGAGACTGCGCGCGAGCTGTTCGTGAGCAAGCTCGAAGTCGACAACGAAATCGCGCAGATCCTCGTGCAGGAAGGGTTTTCCACGGTCGAGGAAATCGCTTACGTGCCGACGGCCGAGTTGCTCGGCATTGAAGGCTTCGACGAGGACATCGTCGAGGAATTGCGTGCTCGTGCTCGCGATGCGCTGCTGACCGACGCTCTGGCGGCGGAAGAGAACATCGAGGAACACAAGCCCTCGGCGGACCTGCTTTCAGTAGAGGGCATGGACGAGGCGCTCGGATTCGAGCTCGCTTCGCATGGCATCGTCACGCGCGAGAACCTGGCGGATCTTGCGACTGACGAGTTCATGGAGCTGGGTCTTGAAGGTATCGACGAGGATCAGGCTTCGAACCTGATCATGGCGGCGCGCGAGACCGCTGTTTCATAAGAATCGCTGGAAGCCCTGCGTTGCAGGGAGGGCGCAACCGCGGAATCCGCGGTCTCGCCCGGAGTTGTCGGAGCAATACGGCCGCTTGTGCGAAAGCGCCGCTGGGATAGTCGCTGCAAGCGTCGCACGAGTCACGGAGTACGAAATCGATGTCGGACGTCACGATCAAACAGCTGGCCACAGTCCTCGGCACGCCGATCGACAAGTTGCTTACGCAGCTCGCCGAAGCGGGCATGAAGTTTTCCGACCCTGAGCAGGTCATCAGCAGCACCGAGAAGGTGAAACTGCTCGGCTTCCTGCGCCGCACGCATGGCAAGCAGGATGCGCCGGTCGAAGAGGCTTCGTCGCCGCGCCAGATCACGCTCAAGCGCCGCACGGTCAGCGAAATCACGGTCGTTCCCGGTCAGCGCGGGGCAACAGCGAAGACGGTCAATGTCGAAGTGCGCCAGAAGCGCACCTATGTCAAACGCAGCGCGATGGAAGAAGAAGCGAACGCGCATGTCGATCCGGAACGCGAAGATGCGATCCGGAAACTTGGCGAGTCGCAGCTCAAGCGCGAAGCCGAGGAAAACACGCGCAACGAAGCTGATCGTCGCCGCCAGGAAGAAGAAGACAAGGTGCGCGCCGCCGAAGAGGCGCGACGCGCTGCCGCTGAAGAGGAAGCGCGCGCCAAGGCGCCCGTTGTGGTCGAGACGGCGGTCGAAGCGAAACCTGTTGTCGCTGCAAGGGAAACGCCTGCAACACCGGTGCGTGAGGCACCCGCACGCGAAGCCGATCGCTCGCGTCCGGAACAACGTCCGCGCAGCCACACCGGCGCACCGGGTGCAGCCGCGCCGGGCGGTGCTCCGGGCGGCGCAGCCGACCATCGTCACAAGCCCAAGCATGGCTCGCATCGCATGCGCGAGGACGGCCCCACCGAGGCGCCGGGCGGCAAGCGGTACTTCGGCAACGAACTGCATCTGTCACAGGAAGGCGCCGCACGGCGCACGGGTCGCAAGCGTCCGAAGGCGCGTGGAGCGGATCATTCGCGCACGGGGCCGGCACATGGATTTTCGCGTCCCACTGCACCGGTCACCCGCGAAATCGCCGTTGGCGAAACAATCACCGTAGCCGATCTGGCGCAGAAGCTCGCCGTCAAGGGCGCTGAAATCGTCAAGGCATTGTTCAAGATGGGAGTTATGGTCACGATCAACCAGGCAATCGACCACGATACCGCTGTACTGGTCGCCGAAGAACTCGGCCACAAGGTAGTCGCGGCAGAAGACACCAGTGCGGAATCCACCTTGCTGGCGCATCAGGCCGGTGATGAGGGCGATCAGTCGGCGCGTCCGCCGGTGGTCACGATCATGGGTCACGTCGATCACGGCAAGACGTCCTTGCTCGATTATATCCGTCGCACCAAGGTCGCCTCGGGCGAAGCGGGCGGCATCACCCAGCACATTGGCGCGTACCACGTCGAAACCGAGAAGGGCGTCATCACCTTCCTCGATACGCCGGGCCATGCCGCGTTCTCGTCGATGCGCGCACGTGGTGCGCAGTCGACCGATATCGTGGTGCTGGTTGTCGCCGCCGACGATGGCGTGAAGCCACAGACGATCGAAGCAATCCAGCACGCGCGCGCTGCCAAGGTGCCGCTGATCGTTGCGATGAACAAGATGGACAAGCCGGAATCGAATCCGGAAAACGTCAAGCAGGGCCTGGTCCAGCACGAAGTCGTGTCGGAAGAGTGGGGCGGCGACGTTCCGTTCGTGCCGGTGTCGGCGAAGACCGGCGACGGTGTCGACAATCTGCTCGAAGCCATCCTGTTGCAGGCCGAAGTCATGGACCTCAAGGCCGTGCCGGATGGTCGTGCGAGCGGCACGGTGATCGAATCCAGCCTCGACAAGGGCCGCGGCCCGGTCGCTACGGTGCTTGTGCAGCAAGGCCGCCTGAAGAAGGGCGACTTCCTCGTCTGCGGTATCGAATACGGTCGCGTTCGCGCGCTGTTCGACGAATCCGGACGTCAGGTCGAGGAAGCGGGTCCGTCGATTCCGGTGCAGGTGCTCGGTCTTTCCGGTGTGCCGGCAGCGGGCGATGACTTCGTTGTCGTCGCCGACGAGCGCCTGGCCAAGGACGTGGCTTCGCAGCGCATGCACAAGCGTCGCGAAACGCGCCTGGTTTCGCAGGCAGGCAACCGCATGGAAGACATGGTCGCGCAGATGGGTCAGGGCGAAGGTCAGCTGACCTTGAACCTGGTCGTCAAGGCGGACGTGCAGGGTTCGGCCCAGGCCTTGCGCGAATCGCTGGTCGCGATCACCACCGATGCGATCAAGGTCAACGTGATCGCATCTGGCGTCGGTGGCATCACCGAATCCGACGCAACGCTGGCAGCTGCATCCAAGGCGGTCATCATCGGCTTCAACGTGCGCGCGGACGCATCGGCGCGTCGCATCATCGAATCGAACAATCTGGATCTTCGCTACTTCTCCATCATCTACGACGTGATCGATCAGGTGAAGCAGGTGGCGACGGGTCTGCTCGGCATGGAAGTGCGCGAAGAGATCATCGGTGTCGCCCAGGTTCGCGACGTGTTCCGCAGCTCCAAATTCGGCGCGGTCGCGGGCTGCATGGTCATCGAGGGCACGGTCAAGCGGAACAAGCCGATCCGCGTCCTGCGTGACAATACGGTGATCTTCCAGGGCGAGCTCGAATCGTTGCGCCGCTTCAAGGAAAACGTCGACGAAGTGCGCAATGGCATCGAATGCGGCATCGGCGTCAAGCAGTACAACGACGTCAAGCCGGGCGATCAGATCGAGTGCTTCGAGCGCATCGAATTCGCGCGGACGCTGTAGAGACGGGAATGGAGAATGGGGAATAGAGAGAAGCGCAGCGGTTTCTCGATTCCCCAATTCGCGATGATTCCGAGTCCTTGATCCACCGATTCCCTATTCCCTATTCCCCACTCCCTATTCCCAGCTCCAAGCATGCCCGCCAAGTCATTCAATCGCTCCGACCGAATCTCTGCGGAATTGCGCCGCGAAGTTGCAGTGCTCGTGCATGCGGCCGTGCGCGAACACGCGCTGCCCTCGGTGAGCGTGTCCGAAGTCGAAGTCACGCGTGATCTCGACATGGCGACGATCTACGTCACCGCGTTGATCGGCGACGAATCGAAGGAAGCGGTCAGCGCGTTGAACGAATTGGCGCGGGAATTCCGGCGCGACCTGTCGCGCACGATGAAATTGCGTCGCGTCCCGGAATTGCGTTTTCGCTACGACGATTCAGTCGACAAGGGCGAACGTATCGAGCAGCTCCTGCGCGGAACCCCCGAGTCGTAAGTCCTTGTGGCAGCGATCTTGTGGGAGTGGCCGGAGCGGCCTTGTGGGAGCGGCCGGAGCGGCCTTGTGGGAGCGGCTTCAGCCGCGATGCGTTTGCTCAGCGCGAGCGCAAAAAGAG
>JBDSXV010000139.1:0-3175 GCA_039926025.1 Dokdonella sp. | reverse complement strand
AACGCCGCGTGGCACGGCAAACCCCACCTGGAGCAAGACCAAATAGGGGAACCATGACGTGGCCCGCGTCGTTCCCGGGTTGGTTGCTTGAACCCTGCGGCGACGCAGGGTCTAGAGGAATGGCTGTTCACGACAGAACCCGGCTTATCGGCCGGCTCCCACCTCTTCCTATATGCCCGACGCGCGCACGCAGCCTGCGGTGTTGGAGCCTGGTCATGCTGCTGAAGGGCTCAACAGCTCAAGAGCCGGTCGCGCCTACGACGGTGCCGCTGTATATCCAGCCGAGATCTTACGGAACAGAGGAACGCTGTTGGGTGCTGAAGCGGAGTTCGTGTCGCTCGCCGCCAACGGCTTCAATCGTCCCTCTCGCCAGCGGCGTGTACGCACAGATGTTCGACTCAAGATCGGAGGATTGGGCATCAGCGATCGCCATCCGAGTGGTCGATGGTGGTGAGTTCGATCTGCGCCGGCTGCCTTTGGGGCGGTGGTGGATGTTGAGTCCGCGCCAAAAATTCCTTCGCTCGTCGGATTGAGTGCGCAGCCGGACGTGCGCGCGCACTGCCCAAGACCGCCTTTCCGCGTGAGCATCTTCACTTTCCTATGCATCAATACGTTGGCGCATATTCCTCGCGCAAGTTATCAAAATCATCGAGTTCGCGAACTTGAATGAATCCGCAAATCCTTGCGGCCACAGCGTTTTTTCCCCCAATTTTCCTTGACATGCCATATCGTGCCACCTAATGTGGGTTGTAGTGGTTTTTCGTGGTGAGTAGTGGTTCATGTTTCAGGGCGAGACTGCGGTCACACTGGATGACAAGGGTCGGGTAGCCATCCCCGCAGCCCATCGTGAGCTCGTCTCCAAGACGGGCAAGCGCCTCGTCGTGACCTACAACCCATTTGAACACGGCTGTCTCTGGATCTTTCCCGAGAAAGAGTGGGAACGCGTGCGCGACGAAGTCAATCTGCTGCCTGGAGTAAAGGCGGTGCACCGCAGTTTGCAGATGAAGCTGGTCGGCGCCGCGGCGCACGTCGAGCCGGACGGCAATGGTCGCATCCAGCTGCCGGGCAGCCAGCGCGCTGCCTCGGGAATCGAGAAGCGCGCCGTCCTGCTCGGCATGGGCAACAAGTTCGAGCTTTGGAGCGAGCAGGCACACCTGGCCAAGATCCGCGAAACGATCGGTGAGGACCAGATCACGGAGGACATGCTCGAGCTGAAGTTGTGACGGAGGCTCGCGCATGAGCACAACACAACGCGAGCACATTCCGGTGATGTTGGCGGAGGTTGTGGAGGGCCTTCGCGTGCGCTCCGATGGAATCTATCTCGACGGCACATTCGGACGTGGCGGACACGCGCGCGCTGTATTGCAGGAGCTGGGCCCGGATGGTCGTTTGTTGCTGATGGATCGAGATCCGGAGGCGATCGCGACGGCGCAGGAGGAATTTGCGATGGATGCGCGAGTGCGAATCCGTCATGCGAATTTCGCGGCGATCGCGGATTGGGAGGAAGCGATAGCAGGGTTGGACGGTGTGTTGCTGGACCTGGGCGTGTCGTCCCCGCAACTGGATGACGCAACGCGTGGCTTCAGCTTCCAGCATGAAGGACCGCTGGACATGCGGATGGATCCGACACGCGGACTGAGCGCGGCGCAGTGGCTGGCCGCGGCAGATGGGCAGGAGATCGCCGATGTCCTGTGGCGCCATGGCGAGGAAAAGATGAGTCGACGAATCGCGCGAGCCATCGTGGAGCGGACCAGCGAACGACCACTGGCGACCACGCGTGAACTTGCCGACCTTGTCGCCAAGACGATCGGATATCGCGAGCGCAACAAGCATCCTGCAACGCGCACGTTCCAGGCCCTGCGCATCCACATCAACGACGAACTCGGCGCCCTGCAGCAGGGGCTCGACGGTGCGCTGGCTTGCCTGAAGCCCGGCGGGCGTCTTGCGGTCATCAGCTTCCATTCGCTCGAAGACCGGGCGGTGAAACAGTTCATCCGCGGCGAAGTCGCGCCCGCGGTCCGGCGTGGTTTGCCGCCGCCGGAAATCGCGCCAGCGCCCTTGCTCGCGATCGGCAAGGCGCAGTTCGCAGGCGATGGGGAATTGGCGGTCAATCCGCGCGCGCGCAGTGCGGTCCTGCGCATCGCTGAGAAGCGCACATGATCTGGCGCTCGCTCGCTCTCTCGGTATTGCTGCTGGCAACCCTGGTCACGGCGATCGGCGTCGTGTACGCGCGCCAGCAGAGCCGAATCGCGTTCGTCGAGCTGACACGTCTCGGCAACGAGCGCGACGACCTGAATTTTGAATTCGGTCGCCTGCAACTGGAGCAGGCGACATGGGCGGAAAACAATCGGGTCGAACAAATCGCCCGGGGCAAGCTCGGCATGGTTTCGCCGAGTTCGTCGGAAACCATCGTGGTCAAGCGGTGAGGACGGTGCAGCAAACGCGTCTCCACGTTGACGGCAACGCCCGCTGTCGAGTGCGTGGGTGTCCGTGTGATGCGCGCGGAGCGACGCGATGAACGAACGCGTTCAGCCGGCCAATGCGCGCACGCGACTTTACGTCGTGATGGCGATGCTTGGCCTCGCGTCCAGCGCCCTTGTCGTGCGCGCGGTCGATCTGCAGGTGGTGCGCAAGGACTTCTACCAGGAGCAGGGCGACGCGCGTTACTTGCGTGATCTGGACATTCCGGTCTCGCGAGGCACGATCTTCGATCGCAATGGCGAGCCGCTCGCTGTGTCGACACCGGTGGAATCGATCTGGGCCAATCCAATGGCACTGCTCGAACACGCCGATCGCATCCCGGAGTTGGCTACCGCCGCCGGGCTCGATGAAGAGGCGCTCAAGCAGAAGCTGATGGCATACTCGGACAAGGAGTTCGTCTACCTCAAGCGACATCTGAATCCGGACGACGCGCAGGCCATCCTCAAGCTTGATATTCCCGGCGTTGCCAGTCAGCGCGAATTCCGTCGCTACTATCCGAGTGGCGAAGTCATCGGGCACGTGCTCGGCTTCACCAATATCGACGATGCCGGACAGGAAGGGCTCGAGCTCGCGTTCGACCAGTGGCTGGCCGGCGAGAAGGGCATCAAGCGCGTGATTCGCGATCGTCTTGGCCACGAAGTCGAGAACGTCGAGCTCGTGCGCGAAGCGAAGCCGGGCAAGGACCTCACGATCT
>JBDSXV010000138.1:0-3524 GCA_039926025.1 Dokdonella sp. | reverse complement strand
AAGGCGTATTTCAACCGACAGCTGCCGGAGAGACGGGCGGGCACATGCGCCTGTATGCACCAGCCACGTTCGAACCCGGCTCGAGCATCGCCCACTTCAGCAAGGCTGCGGCCAATCCGGACCTGCTGATGGAACCGGTGCTGACCAATACGCTCGTCAGTCAGGTCGACCTCACCTACTCGCTGCTCAAGGACGTTGGCTGGAAGACCTTCCCGCGCGACGAAATCTTCCCTGACGGATTCGACGCGCACAACTGAGCCCGGCAATCGCGCGCAGGAAAGGCAACGCCAATGCTTCAGCCCTCCCCTTCAAGAGGCTGAAGAGGCGCGCTTGCGGACCATCGGTCCGCGCGTCGATGAACGCCCGAAGCCTGTGCCTGAGGGCCGGGGGCGTTGGCTGGGGATGGTGTCGTTCGCGAAGCAACCAGCATCGCGGCTGAAGCCGCTCCTACAGGGGACGGCTGCGGGCCGCTGCCGAGGGAGCGGCGGAAGTGGCGCAGACGTCGTGGCCAACACCAATTGCTCCCACAGTGGCGTCTTCTACCCTGCTGACTCAACGCTCGCCGTACTTTTCATTCAGTCGCTTGCCGAGCGACTTGGTCAGCACGCGCGTTTCGCTCTTGCGGCGCAACTGCGCTTCGAGCGTATCGGCAGCAGCCGCGAGTTCGTCGCGCAATTTGAGGTAGTTCTGCCAGCGCGCCGGGTCAAGGCTGCCATCGGCAAGCGACGTGCGAACTGCGCAACCGGGTTCGCTGACATGGCCGCAATCGCCGAAGCGGCACGAGGTTGCGAGATCATCGATGTCGGCGAACTGACTGCGATCGAGCTCTTCTTCGCCGGTGAGTTTTATCTCACGCATGCCAGGCGTGTCGATGAGGCAACCACCCGATGGCAACTGGATCAACGCGCGATGCGTGGTCGTGTGGCGACCGCGGCTGTCGTGTTCGCGCACGGCGGCAGTCGCCATGCGCTCGCGCCCGAGCAAGGTGTTGGTCAGCGTGGACTTGCCAACGCCGGACGAACCCACCAGCACCGCGGTATGCCCCGGCCCGAGCCATGCCAGCAAAGGCGCGACACTTTCGGCCGACTTCGCATTGACGGCGAACATTTCCAGCGGCGGCGGCACGCGCTGACGCAGCTCGGCGAAAATACTGTCCACATCGCTGGTCTGGTCGGCCTTGGTCAACACGACGATGGGCAGCGCGCCACTCGACTGGATCAACAACAGATAGCGCTCGATGCGTGCCGGATTGAAATCACCGTCGAGCCCATTCAAGACGAACACCGCATCGATGTTCGCCGCGATGATCTGGCGCTGGTGACTTTCACCGGCGGCGAGCCGACGCAGTTCCGTGCGGCGCGGCAGGACGCGTTCGATCACCGGCGGCGAGCCCGCCTCGACCAGCACGAAATCGCCCACGGCCGGTCGCGCCGTGGGGTCGAAGTCGCGCTTGAGGAATCGCGCGGCCGGCTGCGCGTTGAACATCGTCTCGCCGTCGTGCAGCTGGTAGCCGGCGCGATGCTGCGCGACGACGCGTGCAATCGACCACGCCTCCGGCGCATCAGCGGGCAACACCTGCGCGCGCCAGCCGATGCGGGCAAGACGATCCTGGATGTCGGTAGTGAGGGGCATGCGCGGATTCTAGCCGTGATTGGCGCTGGTTCCGGCAATTTGCTGGCGCGATCGATTCTGCGCACCCGGTCGCGTGCAGCTCCGCGGTAGCGCTGCTAGCATCGCCACTCGTTTACGGGTGCGAGTGGGAAGTCGATGGAGAATCAGGTGGTCGCCGTCAGCGGCCGACTCGATCAGGTGCGCTATGACATCCGCGGGCCACTGAGCCGGCGTGCGCACGAACTGGAAGCCGAAGGGCGCGCGGTCCTGCGCCTCAACATCGGCAATCCTGGCCTGTTCGGCTTCCGCGTGCCGCAGCATCTGCGTGATGCGATCGCGAACGCGTTGCCGCAGAGCGAGGCGTACTGCCACCAGCAGGGTCTGGCCGAAGCACGCGAAGCGGTCGCTGCGCACCACCGTCGCAACGGTGGGGACGCGGCGATGGAGCGTGTATTCATCGGCAACGGCGTCAGCGAGCTCATCGATCTCAGCCTGCGCGCCCTGCTCGACCCGGACGACGAAGTGCTGATCCCGGCGCCGGATTATCCGTTGTGGACCGCCGCGACCCGCCTCAACGGCGGCCAGCCCGTGCATTACTCCTGTCCGCCGGAACGCGCGCACCTCCCTGATCCGGATGAGATCGCCACGCTGATCACGCCGCGCACGAAGGCGCTCGTCATCATCAACCCGAACAATCCAACCGGCGCGGTGTACCCGCGCGCGGTGCTCGAAGCCCTCGTCGACGTCGCCGCGCGGCATGGCCTGGTCCTGCTCTGCGACGAGATCTACGACAGCGTTCTGTACGACGACGCCGGTTTCGTGCCGCTCGCGCCGCTCGCAGGCGACGTGCCATGCATCAGCTACGGCGGCCTTTCCAAGGTGCACCTTGCATGCGGTTACCGCGTCGGCTGGGCGTCGATCACGGGCGCGGAGCGCCGCATAAAACCGATGCTGTACGCGTTCGACCTGCTCGCGTCGTTGCGCCTGTGCAGTAATGTCACCGCGCAATGGGCGATCAAGCCGGCGCTGGAAGGACCGAACGTGATTGGCGCGTTGACGAGCCCCGGCGGGCGCCTGCACGAGGCGCGCGCCGCGATATGCGCAGGCATAGCCAATAGCGAATTCCTCAATGTGGTCGCGCCGATGGGCGCGCTGTATGCGTTCCCGAGCGTCGATCCCGAGCGCCTGCCGGATTTCGACGATGCGGCATTCGCACTCGATCTGCTTGAGCACGAACAGATGATCCTGGTGCCGGGCTCGAGCTTCAACATTGCCGCGCGCAATCACTTCCGCGTCACGATGCTGCCGCAGCCGGCCGTGCTTGCCGACGTCTTCGAGCGCATCGAAGGCGCGCTACGACGCACGGCTGAAGCCGCTGCCGCAAAACGCCGCGTCGCGTAGACAGATCATGGTGACGACCCCGCCCGCTGCGGCTGAACGTCATCGCTTCCTCGCGCTCGGCGACTCCTACACAATCGGCGAAGGCGTTGCCGACGAGGAACGCTGGCCCGCCCAACTCGCGCGCCGCCTGCGCGCGCGCGGCGTCGCGATCGACGAGCCTGACATTATTGCTCGAACCGGATGGAGTACTGACGAACTCGCGGCGGCGATGGATGTGGGACATTTCTCGCCACCTTACGCGCTGGTCACCTTGCTGATCGGCGTCAACAACCAGTACCGCGGTCGCGACATCGCCAATTACCGCGACGAATTCGATGCCTTGCTCGATCGGGCGGTTGCGCTGGCCGGAGACGCAGCCCGCGTCATCGTCGTCTCGATCCCGGATTGGGGCGTTACCGGCTTTGCCCATGCGCAATCCCGCGATGCGGCCAAGGTCGGCGTCGACATCGACGCCTATAACGCCGCTGCGCGTGAAAGCTCGAATGAACGCGGCGTCAGCTTCGTCGATGTCA
>JBDSXV010000137.1:0-8738 GCA_039926025.1 Dokdonella sp. | reverse complement strand
AGCCAAGGTGCAGGTCGGTCGCGCCTGCCGCGCGCACGCGGACACGCCAGAGGCGCGAGCCGTCGCTGAGGGTTTCCCAGACGCCATTGCGCTCGGGCGAGATCGATACCGGATTGTCGTCAGCAATACGCAGGCGTTTCGTATGCGGCTCGCCCGAATGTGTGCGTTCATCCAGTTGCGCACGCCTGGAAACGACATCGATCGCGCGCAGCTCCTCGATCGGCAGATTGATGCCGACTTTGTAGCGGTGAGCAAGGCTGTATGGCAAGTCGCCCTGGCGCGCCTGTGCGCTGAATCCGAGCAATGCCAGCACCAGGAAGGCAGCAGTCCTTGTGGAGCGGGCGAAGTCGCGTCGGCGGGTCATGGTCAATCGGCAATGGCTGAACAGAGGCGCTGATTATAGGCGTTGGCGACAGCGGATCTCATTTTCGAGTCCACGGGCGGGCACCACGCCATCACGTAGCAATCGCTGCGCGAGAGATTGGCGCATGTAGTTTCGACGAGCGGCAACGCATCGCGTTACCCTGCAAGCGACCATCTGCAAACGGTGAACCGATGTTCGCATCGCTGCCATACCCGATTCGCCTGCCACTCGTGTCTATCCTGCTTGCAGCGAATCTCATTGCCCATGTCTTGCCCCTGTTTGTGCTGACCCTGCTCAAGCTGGTGCTGCCCATGGGCGCCTTCCGTCGCGCCTGCGCCCACGCGCTGATCGCGATCGCACAGAGTTGGATCGCGGTCAACAATGCCATGTTCGACGGATTCACCCGCACGCGCTGGAGCATCGAGGGTATCGCGCAGCTGCGGCTGGAACAGAACTACCTGGTCCTGTGCAACCATCAAAGTTGGGTCGATATCCCGGTGCTGCAGAAGGTGTTCAATCGGCGCATTCCGTTCCTGCGGTTTTTCCTGAAGAGTCAGCTGATCTGGGTTCCGTTGCTGGGGCCGGCGTGGTGGGCGCTCGATTTTCCTTTCATGCGTCGATATTCAAGCAAGACCCTGGCCGAGCACCCGGAACTGCGTGGCAAGGATCTGGAGGCTACGCGGCGCGCATGCGCCAAGTTTCGCCAGCTGCCGGTGTCGGTGATGAATTTCGTCGAAGGCACGCGCTTCACGGCTGCCAAACATGTGGCGCAGTCGTCGCCCTATCGGAACTTGCTGCGGCCGAGAGCGGGTGGCGTCGCCTTCGCACTTGATGCAATGGGGGATGCGTTGCAGGCCATCCTCGACGTCACCGTGGTCTATCCCGGCGGTCGTCCAGGCATCGGCGATTTGCTGGCCGGGCGCGTCCGCGATATTCGAGTGCATGTGCGCGAGTTGCCCATCACCAGCGACTTGCGCGGCGACTACGAAGGGGACGCAGAATTCCGAGCGCGCTTTCAGCGCTGGATCAATGCACTGTGGCAAGCAAAAGACGAGCGGATTGTGCAGCTTACGAAATAGGTCCCGCACGCGGGAGCGGAACGGTTTCCAGCCAAACCTGGGTCGTCCGCGGCTGTGGCGCTTCGCTGAAGGGGTCTGCGCTCCCGGCCTGCTGATCCAACGCCGCGTACCAGGGTCGATTGCTCGGACCCAAGCAAGAGAGACCCTGCAGCCGTCGGCACGGGCTCGCGTCACGGGCCTTCGGGCAACCGCAGACGATCCGAAGGCGTAGGCAAGACAGTCGCTGGGCGTGGCAAAAATACTCCTTAAGACTTAGTATCGAGACCGACAGCCCGCTTGGGCGCGCGATAAGGGGGCGACGGAAGGCGGTGCAGGGGAACCGGAGCCGGCCGTGTGACGGCATGGTGCTGCGCAGCGCATATGCCCGGACATGGGTGAAATCGACGGGGAGCGTCGGAAAACAATCGCGAAAAACATTTCGAGGTGCATTGGCGCCTGGAAATTTCAGCAGGTCCACTGTGGGGAGGCATCATCGTGAAACGTCTGAAACATCTGTCCATATCCAGTGCAACCATCTTGCTGCTGGGCGTCAGCTGCGCTTCGTCGGCAGTGGCCCAGAACAAGAAACCGCTGCAGGGCGAAGAAGCCCGCCGGATCGTCTCCGGTACTTCATATCAGAACGATACGTCGCTGCCGCTGTACTACCTGCCCGAGCGCAAGGTCGACGTAGACGCAGAGGACGGGGATGCGCCTGAAAACCCCAAGATTCCGAATCAGCATGTGGATAGCGTCGACCCGGTTGTGCAACACACGTTCGCACCCGGCGGGCAGATGCCGGCGCCGATTCTCAATTTCGACGGTATTGTTTTTCCTGGCGTGGGCTGCAACTGCGCACCGCCGGACACCGACGGCGAAGTCGGTGAGACTCAATACGTGCAAATGGTCAACAACGGTTTCCAGATCTTCGACAAGGCGACCGGTACGACGATCGCAGGCCCTACCGCGATCTCGGCCTTGTGGGCCGGCTTCGGCGGCGTCTGCGAGAACAATGGTCATGGTGATCCGGTCGTCCTGTACGACCAGATTGCCAAGCGCTGGTTGATCAGCCAGTTTGCCGCGGCGACGTCCAACATCACAGATGAGTGCGTCGCGGTCTCGACGTCGTCCGACGCGACAGGCTCCTACAACCGTTACGGCTTCCACCTCGGTTCCAACTTCTACGACTACCCGCACCTGGGCATGTGGCCGGATGGCTACTACATGAGCATGAACGTGTTCAACGCGGCAGGTACGGCTTTCCTCGGACCGCAACCGTTCGCGTTCAATCGTGCTGCAATGCTGGCGGGCACACCCGCGACCTTCCTCTCGATCGCGGCACCGCTCGGCGCCTCGTTCGGCCCGATGCTGCCAGCGGATCTCGATGGATCGAATCTGCCGCCGCTCGGCGCGCCCAATCCGTTCGTCGAGTTTCCGGGGCAGGCGAGTCCCGTCTACAACATCTACCGCTTCCATGTCGACTTCGCCGTACCGGCGAACGCGACATTCGCAGTCGCTTCCAGTCCGGCGGCTGCCGGGTTCACCGCCCTCTGCGCTGGCACGCGTGCCTGCGTGCCGCAGACGGGTGGTGTGGCCGCCGACAATCTTGACGGCATCGGCGACCGACTGATGTTCCGTCTGGCGTATCGTAATTTCGCCGGGCACGATTCACTGGTGGGCAACTACACGGTCAGCTCAGGCGGCGTGGCGGGCGTACGCTGGTTCGAATTGCGCAACACGACGAGCGGAGCAAGCTCGGTGTTCCAGGAAAGCACATTCCAGCCGGATACCGTTTGGCGCTGGATGGGCAGTACCGCGATGGACGTGAATGGCAACCTTGCACTCGCGTACAGCGCGTCCAACGGCACGATCAACCCGCAATTGCGTTACGCAGGGCGTCTGTCGGGCGATCCGCTGAACACGTTGCCGCAGGCTGAAGCACATTTGATCGATGGCGCGGGCCACCAGACTGGCACAGGCAACCGCTGGGGCGACTACAGCGATCTGACCGTCGACCCGGTAGACGATTGCACCTTCTGGTTCACCAGCGAGTACTACTCGACCACCGGTGCGTTCGGATGGAGAACGCGTATCGGAAACTTCAAGATCCCGAGCTGCAGCCAGGCTCCGGGCTTCAGCCTCAGTACAACCCCGTCTACCACGTCGGTTTGCGCCGGCACGCCGGCGAACTACTCGATCAGCGTCGGTTCGGTATCCGGATTCAACAGTCCCGTCACGCTCGCAGCAGTGGGCAACCCCGCGCCGTCGACCGTCTCGTTCACGCCGAATCCGGTTCCGACACTGCCTGGGTCGAGTGCAATGCAGGTCGTGACCACAGGTGTCGCGGCGGGTATCTATCCGATCACCATCAACGGCACTGCGACTGCAGCAAGCAATCAGTCAACGAGCGCCAGCCTGACCGTGTTTGCGACGGCACCCGGTGCGCCCTCCCTCACCGCGCCAGCCAATGCCGCGGCCGGCCAAGGACTGCGTCCGACGTTTACCTGGACCGGCAGCAATACCGAGTCGTACCAGATCGACATCGCGACGGACAACGCATTCGGCTCGATCATCCTTACCCAGACAGTCACCGGTACGACCTTCACGCCGACCGTCGATTTGTCAGGGAGCACGACGTTCTACTGGCGCGTGACACCGACCAATGCCTGCGGTGCAGGTACGGCTTCCTCCACCTTCAGTTTCACTACGGCAAACCTGATCTGTAGTTCACCGAACCTGGCGATCCCGGACAACACCCCCGCGGGTGTGACCGATTCGCTGGTGGTTAGCGACCCATCCACGCTGACCAACCTGAAGCTCTCGATCAAGGCCACCCATACCTACGTCGGCGACCTCTCCTTCACGCTGACCAAGGGCAGCAGCGTCATCGTGATCAACCGCCCGACCAACGGCGGCGGCGGTTGCGCCAGCGACAACATCGACGTAACGCTCGATGATGCATCGGCGATATTGGTCCAGTCGCAGTGCAGTGGGACACCGCCGGCACTTTTTGGCGTGGACAAACCCAACGCTCCGCTCGGTGCTGCGTTCATCGGCCAGTCGCTCGCCGGAACCTGGACGCTGAAAGCCGTCGACGGAGCGGGCATTGATACGGGTACGCTCAATCAGTGGTGCCTGATCCCGACGACCACGCCGGCGACGACCTATACGGTTGGCGGCAACGTCAGCGGTTTGACCGGTAGCGGCCTTGTGCTCTCGCTCAACAGCGGCGCACAGACCCTGCCCGTACCTGCGAGCGGTGCCTTCACGTTCCCGACCGGTCTTGCCAACGCGGCTCCGTACGCGGTGACGGTCGGCACGCAGCCCACGGGTCAGACCTGCTCGGTCAGCAACGGCAGCGGCACCATCGCGGGTGCCAATGTCACCAATGTCAGCGTGACCTGCGCAGCGGCCTCGACGTTCACCGTCGGCGGCACTGTCAGCGGCCTGTCAGGTAGCGGCCTGGTGTTGTCGTTGAATGCCGGCGCGCAGACGTTGCCGGTAGCGGCGAACGGGACCTTCACGTTCCCGACCGGTCTTGCCAATGCGGCCGCGTATGCGGTCACCGTCGGCACGCAGCCCTCGAGCCCGACGCAGACCTGCACGGTCAGCAACGGCAGCGGTACGATCGCCGGCGCCAACGTCACCAATGTCGCGGTGGCTTGCACGACCAACACGTACACGGTCGGTGGCACCGTCAGTGGCCTTGCAGGCACGGGCTTCACGCTGGTGCTCGGGGCGCAGACGTTGCCGGTCGCGGCGAACGGGGCGTTCACGTTCCCGACGGCGCTGGCCAGCGGTGCATCCTATGCAGTCACCGTCGGCACGCAGCCGTCGAGTCCGACGCAGACCTGCACGGTCAGCAACGGCAGCGGCACGATCGGGTCGGCCAACGTCACCAATGTCGCGGTGGCCTGCACGACCAATACCTACACGGTCGGCGGTACGGTCAGCGGTCTGTCGGGTACGGGTCTGGTGCTCTCGCTCGGTGCGCAGACGTTGCCGATCGCGGCGAACGGGGCGTTCACGTTCCCGACCGCGCTCGCCAGCGGTGCGTCCTACGCGGTCACGGTCGGCACGCAGCCGACTGCGCCGTCGCAGACCTGCACCGTCAGCAATGGCAGCGGCACGATCGGCTCGGCCAACGTCACCAATGTCACCGTGACCTGCGCGATCAACAGCTACACGGTCGGCGGCACGGTCAGCGGTCTGGTCGGCAACAGCGTCACGCTCTCGCTCAATGCCGGCGCGCAAACGCAGGTGGTGGCGGCGAACGGGACCTTCGCCTTCCCGACCGCGCTCGCGAGCGGTGCGGCCTATGCGGTCACCGTCAGCGTGCAGCCGACGAACCCGACCGAGGTCTGCACGATCACAAACGGCAGCGGCACGGTCGCCGGTGCCAACGTGAGCAATATCGTCGTCAGCTGCATCGACCGCATCTTCGCGGACGGTTTCGAAGGCTGATGCAGTAACCGCCTTCTCCCCGCGCAATGCGGGGAGAAGGTTCAGCAACGAATGCGCGGATGCACCTGCGAACAATCGCCGGTGCATCCGTTTTTTTTTGCTTCCCAGCTGGGTGCTATTGCGCGCTGGTGGCAGAGGTCGCAGTCGTGCAGGCGAATGGACTTCGCGTCTGCTTTGCGATCAGTCGCGATGAGCTGCGTTGCGGTCGCGGCCGGCGCCAAGCCGACGATCGAGTGCGCCAAACAGCTTCTTGAACAAGCGCGAGAACTTGCCGCGTCGGGTCTTGCGCAACTTCTCATCTTCGCTGGTCAACCACGCAACCTGGATCACGCGGCGTTCGCCTTCGTGCGGCAGGTGGCCGTGGAACGAGTTGTCGGAACGCCGGAATGCGACAAGCGTGCCGTACAGCGGTTTTACCTCAGGTACAACGAGGTCGTCGATATCGTCGATGCGATTGAGAAATCGCAGGCATCCCTCGCTGATTTCAGGCCAGCTCTCATTGAGGTAGACGAGGGCAGTCGCAATCTTCGAACGACTGTCGGTATGGATCGTGCCGTGGCGTTTGTTAAGGGAGCGGCAGATTGTGACCAGGCTCGGATGCGCACCGAGTTCCGGCAGGCCGAGGCGGGCACCCACGGCATCGGCGAATTCGCGCGAGACCAGTTCGTCCACCAGACGATTGACCGAGGGCCCGCAATCGCTGACTTCATGCGGAAAGAACCCCGCGCTCGGATAGCGCGGAAAGTCGCGCCCAAGGTCGCCGCTGGCCTCATCGGCCAATTGGCCGCGCGCGATCAGGAACGCGAACGGCTCCGTACGCACACAGGTGTCCGCGCGATCCAGCCTCGACGGATCGAGCAGTCGCGTGCCATTGGGCTGTTCGTGGGTGTCCAGTAGCGCGTTCATCGGGAGCTGAATCGAGGTCAACCGATACGATTGTAGACGCTGCGGTGGACAGCGCGGCAGCGCGCCCCTAGAATTTCCGCTCGCCTTGATTCCATTTTCCCCGACGGCCCTGGCATGGCCAGCCGGCGGGTGCTGGCGCATGCCGTCTCGACGCGACCGGATGCGCATTCAACTACTTACAGGCGAAAGCATGACGATTCCCGCTCTACTCGCACTCGCCGACGGCAGCATCTTCCGCGGCGTATCCATCGGCGCGCAGGGGCAGGCGGTCGGCGAAGTGGTGTTCAACACCGCGATGACCGGCTATCAGGAGATCCTCACGGACCCGTCGTACGCGCAGCAGATCGTGACGCTGACGTATCCGCATATCGGCAACACCGGTTGCAACGCGGTCGACGCAGAATCGAATCGGGTCCATGTGGCGGGCCTGGTGATCCGTGACCTGCCACTCGTCGCGAGCAATTGGCGATCGCAAGAAACGCTGGATGTGTACTTGACGCGCAATCGCATCGTCGCGATTGCCGAAATCGACACGCGTCGGCTGACCCGCATCCTGCGCACCACGGGCGCCCAGAGCGGATGCATCGTCGCTGGCGCCGACGTCACTGAAGAAACCGCGCTTGCGGCGGCGCATGCGTTCCCCGGGCTTGCAGGCATGGACTTGGCGAAAGTCGTTTCCGCGCGCGAACGCTACGTCTGGCGTGAAGGCAGCTACGATCTCGATCGTGTCGCGTTCATCAATCGCCCTGCGCGCTTCCGCGTCGTCGCCTACGACTACGGCATCAAGCAGAACATACTGCGCATGCTGGCTGATCGCGGGTGCGATCTGACGGTCGTTCCGGCACAGACCCCTGCTGCCGACGTATTCGCGCTGCGCCCGGATGGCGTATTTCTCTCCAACGGACCGGGCGATCCGGAGCCCTGCGACTACGCAATTGCGGCCATCCGCGAATTCATCCGGGCGCGCCTGCCGACTTTCGGCATCTGCCTGGGTCATCAATTGCTGGGCCTGGCGGCGGGCGCACGCACACTCAAGATGAAGTTCGGTCATCATGGCGCGAACCATCCAGTGATCGACCTCGATAGTGGCCGCGTGATGATATCCAGCCAGAATCACGGATTCGCTGTCGACGAAGCGACCTTGCCCGCGAATGTGCGTGCGACGCATCGTTCGTTGTTCGATGGTTCCCTGCAGGGCATTGCATTGACCGATGCGCCAGCTTTCAGTTTCCAGGGGCATCCTGAAGCGAGTCCCGGCCCGCAAGACGTGGCCGGTTTGTTCGATCGGTTCATCCAACAAATGGAGGCGCGCGCGGCTGCCGCGGCGTAATCGACATGATCAAGACCACACAGTTTGCATCGGCCCTGATGCTGGCCGCGTTGATGTCCGCTTCGGTCAATGCGGTCGCTGCGAAGCCCAAGCATGCGCCGCTGAAAACCACGGTCACATCCGGCGCGGCGCCTGCCGAGGCGCCCAAGCCGACCGACCAGCCGATCGCCTACAAGGAATTGGAAAGTCACATCGGCGCGGAACTCGTGATTGAAACGACCTTGAATACCGTCCGCCGGGGCACCCTGGTCAGGTACACCAACCCGGGGCTGACCATCCAGCTCGGTCCCGAGGCCGGGTCGATCGAACTTGAAGTTCCGGCCGAGACGATTCGTCGGGTGAGCATCGTTGCATCAGCGCCGCAGAGCGCGCCGTCGCCGCAGGAAAAAAGCAGTGCCAAAAAGAACTGATCTCCGCACCATCCTGATCATCGGCGCGGGGCCGATTGTCATCGGCCAGGCCTGCGAGTTCGACTATTCCGGCGCGCAGGCTTGCAAGGCGCTGAAAGAGGAGGGCTATCGCGTCGTCCTCGTCAATTCCAATCCGGCCACGATCATGACCGATCCGCAGACGGCGGATGCGGTCTACATCGAGCCGATCAACTGGAAGACGGTCGAGA